>CAYOVQ010000013.1:2667-14800 GCA_964407485.1 uncultured Ruminococcus sp. | reverse complement strand
GTACGGGAGTTTCAACCTCAATATAACCCATATCGTCAAGATATTTACGCATAAATTTAATAAACTGTGAGCGAATAATAAAATTACGCTTTACGTTAGGATTCATTATAAGGTCAACGTATCTTTGACGGAAACGAAGGTCGTTATTGGTAAGACCGTGGAATTTTTCGGGCAAGGGGAGAAGAGACTTTGCCAAAATCTCAATATGATTTGCGTGAACCGAAATCTCTTCAGTCTGGGTTTTAAACACTGTACCCTTAACGCCAACAATATCGCCAATATCCCACTTTTTAAATGCGGCATAGGTTTCTTCGCCAACGTCGTCACGGCGAACGTAAAGTTGAATATCGCCCTCACCATCGCGAAGTGTTACAAAACTTGCTTTACCCATAATTCTGCGAGCAACTATACGGCCTGCAATGCTTACTTCTTTGCCTTCATAACCTTCGTAATCGGATTTTATCTGCATTGAGTGCGCATCAACGTTATATTTTGTTTTTACAAAAGGATCGTTGCCCGATTCT
This sequence comes from uncultured Ruminococcus sp., assembly GCA_964407485.1. Classification (GTDB taxonomy): domain Bacteria; phylum Bacillota; class Clostridia; order Oscillospirales; family Acutalibacteraceae; genus UBA737. Next base: position 14,276 of record CAYOVQ010000013.1, on the reverse strand, counting down.
TTCATAGCCGAAAGTTTATCGCGGCGAACCTGTAAAATTTCACTTAGTTCTTGTACGGGAGCATTGTTATTATTGTTTTCGCTCATTTGTAACATCCTTTCATATTAAGTATTAAAAATAGGGGCAGAAAAACGACTGCCCCGAAATATTATTTTGAAATACCAATGATTTTGAGTTTGATTTCGCCTGCGGGAGCTTCTACCACAACGGTATCATTAACCTTGTGACCTAAAAGAGCGCGACCTACGGGTGATTCGTCAGAAATCTTGTTGTTTACGGGGTCGGCTTCGGTAGAGCCAACAACGTGATATACTTCTTCTTCCTCAAACTCTTCATCAAAAACTTTTACTTTAACGCCTACAACAACAGTTTTAGCGGCGCCTTTAATGTCTTTGATAATCTCAACATTTTTTAGCATTGCTTCAAGTTCTACAATGCGGGCTTCAATTTTTGCCTGTTCATTTTTTGCGTCATCATATTCGCTGTTTTCAGAAAGGTCACCGTAGCCGCGTGCTACCTTGATTTTTTCTGCAATATCCTTACGACCCTCTGTTTTAAGATATTCAAGTTCATCCTGAAGTTTTTTTAGACCGTCATCGGTCACTTTGATTGCCTTTGCCAAATTAAAAACCACCTTTAACATATTATATATAAAGCCAATTTGGTATTTGCCACAGAGTCAAACAGCATTATACAATTTTATTGTAACAATGTCAAGAATAATATTTTGAATAATTAATTAACTTGACAAGTGGCACATATTAATTATATACTATAGTTTAGTATTTAGCACATTTTCTTGAGGTGTGTTTATGAGAAATTTAGTTAAAATCAGAAAAAGTGTAATGCTTTTTGTTAAAATAATGATTGTTACAGCCGTAACGGTAGGCTTTATTCAGGTTTGGATAACAAGTTATGCCCAGTCGCTATTCAGTAATAAGGGTAACTATGTTGTTATTTTATCTTTTGTTTTGCTCTTTACCGTTTTTTCATCTCTTTACGGCGCGTTTAAGATAGGCATATCACGTATACACGAAATCATTTACAGTTTTTCGTTGGCAATCGTGTTTACTAATGCGATAATGTATCTTGAACTTAGTCTTATAGCGCGTGAAATGGTAAAAATTCCACCGATGCTTGTGGGAATTATCTATCAGATTTTTGTGGTGGCGCTTTGTTCATTCTGCGCTAATACAATATATTTTAAATTGTATCCGCCGCGCCGTGTGGTCGCAATCTTTGGTGATGATGTGTCGGGTTTTGAACTTATTCAAAAAATGGGTAGAATATCCGATCGTTTCAGTATAGAACGCGGACTTAACGCAAATACTACCGCCTTTAATGAAATTAAACGTCAGATTGATAAATATGAGGCTGTTGTTATTTGTGGTATTGATAAGAATGCGCAAAAACAAATACTCTCTTATTGCTATGCTCACGAAAAACGTTCATATCTGTTGCCCGATATTACCGATATAATTATAAGTAACAGTTATAATATTCAAATCAGTGATACTCCCGTGCTTGTGAGCCGCAACCGCGGTCTTACGCTTGAACAGAGAATAATCAAGCGTTTTATGGATATTGTTATATCAGCGATTGCAATAATTATTACAAGCCCGATTATGTTAATCTGCGCTATTGCAATAAAACTTGACGATGGCGGTCCCGTACTATTTAAACAGAATCGTATAACCATTAACGGTAAGATTTTTAATGTTTTAAAGTTTCGCTCTATGATAGTTGACGCTGATAAAGACGGCGCAAAAAAAGCAGTCAGCGATGATGATCGTATAACGCGTGTAGGCAAGGTAATACGCGCTTGTCGTATGGATGAATTGCCGCAACTTTTTAATATTCTTCGCGGCGATATGTCGTTGGTAGGTCCACGACCGGAAAGAATAGAGAACGTTTATGAATACTCTAAAAAATATCCCGAATTTGAACTTCGCCACCGTGTAAAAGGCGGCCTTACGGGATTTGCGCAACTTTACGGTAAGTATAATACAAGTCCCGAAGATAAACTGCATATGGATCTTATATATATAGAAACATATTCACTTCTTTTGGATATAAAACTTTTAATATTAACATTTAAAGTTTTGTTTATGCGTGAAAGCACAGAAGGCTTTGATGCAAAGGCAAATGAAAATGTACGCGCTTCCAAATCACTAAAAAAAGAAAGCGAGAAAGAAAAATGAGTTTTGATGCAACACTTGTAGTTATGGCGGCAGGTATGGGTAGCCGTTTTGGCGGTCTTAAACAGATAGAACCCGTAGGTCCTAACGGACAAGCCATAATTGATTTTTCGGTTTATGATGCAAAGAAAGCAGGTTTTAATAAAGTAGTGTTTATAATTAAACACGAAATTGAAAAGGAATTTAAAGAAATTGTTGGCAGCAGAATTGAAAAGATGATTGACGTTGACTATGCTTTTCAGGAACTTGATATGCTGCCCGATGGTTTTACCTGTCCTGCAGACCGCGCAAAACCGTGGGGAACTGCCCACGCAATTTATTGCGCTCGTGATAAGGTAAATACACCGTTTGCCGTTATTAATGCGGATGATTACTACGGCAAGAGTGCTTACCAAAAAATGTATAATCACCTTAAAGAACAAAAGGGCGATTTCTGTATGGTTGGCTTCCGACTCGAAAATACCCTTACCGAAAACGGTACCGTTTCGCGCGGTATCTGTGAGGTAGAGAACGGTATTTTAAAATCGGTTACCGAACGCACAAAAATTCTTGACTGCAAGTATACCGAAGATGACAAAAATTGGGTAGAACTGCCGAGTGATAGTATAGTTTCTATGAATATGTGGGGTTTTACACCCGATGTGTTCAACTATATCGAAAACGACCTTAAAGAGTTTTTTGCAGAAAAAATCAATGTACCAAAGGTAGAATATTACTTGCCTACGGTAGTATCAAATGTTATTGAACGCGGTCAGAAAGACGTTTCGGTTCTTGTGGCAGAGGACCGTTGGTACGGTGTTACATACAAGGAAGATAAAGATGGCGTTGTAAATGCCCTTAAACAAAAAATTAACAACGGTGAATACGAGGAATTTTAATTATGAAAAAAAATCTTATTTTTTCAATAGTTGCTATTGTTTTAGCATTGGCTGTGATAGCGGTAGGTGTGTTGCTTATAATTAAAAACACTGGCGACTGCGTAATTACAATAGATAATGTAAAAACCCTTGCGGGCGATACCGTAGAAATACCGATAAAAATTAATAATAACTTTGGTATTTGGGGCGGTCAGATAATCATTGATTATGATTCTGATAAATTCAACTTTGTTTCGGCAACCAACGGCGAAGTCTTTAATGAGTGCGAGTATAATGACACAGGCAGTAGTGTAGCGTTGTTGGTGACACAGACGGCGCTAAAAAATTCAAAAGAAGACGGTGTTATTGTCACCATTAAACTTGGTGTCAAGGAAAGTGTCGAAAAAGGAAAAACTGATATCACATTTAATACTGAAACCAATTTTGGTGACAGTGAAGGAAATTTGGTTGAGCCCATTCTTGAAAATGGTTCTGTTACAATAAAATAATTTATTAAAAAAGTTTGTATGCGTTTTGTATGCAAACTTTTTTGTCTTTTTGCATCATTTTTATCATTTAAAACGCATATAATTTTTTTGTATAAAACAGGAAAGGCGAGATAAAAATGAAAGATTACCATCCCGAAGGCACGTTGATAGGTACCGAAGAAAATAAAAAATATATGATAAACTCATCAGCGTTATATACGGCGCAATCACTCGAAGTAATACTTGAAGCAAATGTAGTTATGTGCGATGCCGAGCATAATTTGATAGTAGACCTTGGCATTATGCGAGGAATTATACCTCGTGACGAGGGTGCTATCGGTATAAAAGAGGGAACAACGCGCGATATAGCGCTTATTTCACGCGTAGGGAGACCCGTTTGTTTTATTGTAACCGACTTTATGACCGATAAACAAGGCAAGGAATACGCGGTACTGTCACGCAGAGCCGCGCAGAAAAAATGTCTTGAATACCTTTTAAACTACAAAACGACAGGCGATATAATTGACGCTATCGTAACCCACCTTGAGTCATTTGGCGCATTTTGTGATATAGGTTGCGGCAATATTGCCCTGTTACCAATAGATGCGATTTCAGTATCACGCATATCCCATCCCAAAGACAGATTTTTTGTAGGTGAAAAAATAAAGGCAATAATTAAAAGTGTTGATGAAGATAACAAAATCACACTGTCGCATAAAGAATTGTTAGGTACCTGGGCTCAAAATGCCGATAGATTCAGTCAGGGTCAGACGGTGTCGGGTGTGGTGCGCAGTATAGAGAATTACGGTATTTTTATAGAACTTACACCTAATCTTGCGGGTCTTGCCGAACCCAAAGACAATGTTTATGTCGGGCAAAAAGCCAGCGTTTACATAAAAAGCATAATACCCGAAAAAATGAAAATAAAACTCATAATAATTGATAGTTTTGATACGCCTTGTGAAAATAACTATAAATATTTTTACAATCAGTCTCATATAACCGACTTTGTTTATTCACCGCCCGAGAGTAAAAAACAAATAACCACACATTTTTAATTACTCTTGATTTTAAAAGATAAATGGGGTATAATACACTGCGGTGATGAAAAATGTCAGAAAGTTGTAACGGCAATTGCGCTTCTTGCAGTAGTAATTGCGGTTCAAGAAAAAAAGAAAGTTTTATGGAGCCAACAGGCGAATTTAACAACATCAAACACGTTGTCGCTGTTGTAAGCGGAAAGGGCGGCGTTGGTAAGTCAATGGTGACCTCGCTTCTTGCAACACTTATGAGCAAAAAAGGTTATAAAGTTGGTATACTTGACGCCGATATTACAGGTCCGTCAATACCAAAATCATTTGGTATTATGGGCAATGCTATGCAAAATGAGTTAGGTATTTTACCTGCCGAATCAAAAGGCGGCATAAAAATTATGTCGGTAAATATGTTGCTTAAAGAAACCGATGCTCCTGTTGTATGGCGCGGTCCTGTAATTGCGGGCGCTGTAAAGCAGTTTTGGCAAGATGTTGTGTGGGGTGACCTTGATTATCTGTTTATCGACTGTCCTCCAGGTACGGGTGACGTACCGCTCACCGTCTTTCAGACAATTCCGCTTGATGGCATAATTATGGTAACATCTCCGCAGGATTTGGTATCTCTCATTGTTAAAAAAGCGTATAATATGGCTCAAATGATGGATATAAATATTCTTGGTCTTGTCGAGAATATGAGTTATGTAAAATGTCCCGACTGCGGCAAGTGCTTTAGTGTGTTTGGCGGCGGCAGTGACGATGTGGCTAATGAATTAAGTATTGATTTATTGGGTAAAATGCCGATTGATATTTCACTTACACAAATGGTAGATAACGGATGTATAGAGCATTTTAATGAAAATTATCTCGATAAAGCAGTAGAAAAAATAGAAAATCTTAATAAATAATTTAAAGGGCTGTTTCTAACGAAACAGCCTTATTGGTGATAAATATGCGAATGAGAAAAAAGAAAAATTTAAAAGAGCGTCTGGATGCGGTAAAAGATTATCTTTACATAAGCCAAAGCGAAGACCGCAATTTTAAAACCGCCGTTAACGATAAGGATTATATTGATTTTGACGGTTGGTTCGCCGCTTCGCAGCCGCTTTATCTTGAGGTAGGTTGCGGTAAGGGCAGATTTGCCTGTGAGTATGCCGCCGCGCACCCCGAAATCAATTTGATTGCGGTAGAAAAGGAAGCAAATGTAATTGTATCGGCTTGTGAACTTGCGCAACAAATGAAATTAAACAACGTGCGATTTATTAAATGCTCTGCCGAATATCTTGAAAGACATATAAAAGATAAAAGCATCGAGCGTTTGTTTCTTAATTTTTCTTGTCCGTTTCCAAAAAATAAATACGCATCACACCGATTAACACATTCAAATTTTCTTGAGATATACAAACATATCCTAAAAAGCGATGCAGAAATTCATCAAAAAACCGACAATATGCACTTTTTTGAATTTTCGATAGAGCAGTTAACAAATAGCGGTTTTGCTCTTAAAAATGTATCGCTTGATTTGCACAACAGTGATTTTGAGGGCAATATTGTAACCGAGTATGAACAAAAATTTGTGTCACAAGGATTGCCCATATACCGCCTTGAAGCATACATAAAATAAAGGGGTGTAACTATGAAAAGAATATTGGCTGTGGTTATTTCAATCATTTTGTTGATTATTTCCTCAAGTAATATTTCTTTATGTGCTACAACAAATAAAACAGTACAATATGGTGACGTTAATATTGACGGCAATATTAATAATAGGGATTTAGCGTTGCTTATTCAACATATCAATCAATGGAATGTAAATATAGACACTACAGTTGCTGATGTGAATGTTGATTCTGCCATAAACAATAAAGATTATGTTTTGGTTATGAAATATATCAATAATTGGGACGTTGTATTGGGACCTACAGTTATTCGTGCAGAAAAACCAGGCGAAAGTGAAAATATCTTTGGTGAAGATTATATTTTAACATTTATTGATGAATTTGAAAACGAAAGTATAAATTTTGAAAATTGGAATTACTGTCCTGAATGGGAACGTCAAAACCGAGGAGGAAAGTGGGATAACGATTGCGCAAACGTAAAAAACGGTAAACTTGTTCTTTCGGTGATGTATGATGAAGACGAAGGCTGTTACAAGTCGGGTGCGGTCCGTACAAAAGGCTTGTTTGAACAAACATACGGATATTTTGAGTGTAGTATGCGCGTACAAAATTCACCTGGGTTTTGGTGTGCATTCTGGATGATGTGCGGAAAACCCGCAAGTCTTGGTAACGGTGGAACCGACGGTATAGAAATTGATATTATGGAAGCGTTTGATATAAATTTGGGCGCAGTTAACCATGCGCTACATTGGGATCGAGATAAAACAAACGGTATTCAGCAAACAATTTCGAGCCGTTGGTATGATAAAACTCTTTATGACGGCGAATTTCACACTTATTCTTTGAGTTGGTCTCCGCAAGGATATAAATGGTTTATCGATGGTGCGCAGACGTTTGAATGCGCAGTTGATGATGTGTGTAATCAGCCTGGTTATATGAAACTTACTGTTGAGGTTGGTTCTTGGGCGGGCGAGGTAGACATTTCTACACTACCTTCAAGTGTTGAGGTGGATTATGTAAGAGCATATCAATATGCCAATCTGCAAAATTGATAAAAATATATTTTAATATAAAAATCGCTTACCATATTTTTATGATAAGCGATTTTTATATCTTTATTTAGTACCAAAAATGCGGTCGCCTGCGTCGCCTAAACCTGGGAGAATATACGCGTGGTCATTAAGGCAGTCGTCAAGTCCTGCGCAATAAACAGGCACGTCTGGGTGAGCCTTTGTAAATGCTTCAATGCCCTCGGGTGCGGCAATAATGCACATAAACTTAATTCGTTTTGGGTTAAACTCTTTAATGCGAGATACCGCGTCAATCGCGCTGCCGCCTGTAGCGAGCATAGGGTCAAGTACAAAGACATCGCGCTCGGGTATGTCGGCAGGTAATTTGCAGTAATAATCAACGGGTTGATGCGTTTCAGGGTCGCGGTACATACCAATGTGACCGACTTTTGCCGCGGGTATGAGGCTTAAAACACCGTCAACCATACCAAGACCTGCGCGTAGAATGGGAACAAATGCCATTTTTCTGCCTGCAAGTACTTTTGTTTTAGCAGTCATCATAGGTGTTTTGGTTGTCACTTCACGAAGCGGAAGATCGCGTGTGGACTCATAGCACATAAGCATTGCAATTTCACTGACTAATTCACGAAACTGCTTTGAACCCGTGCGCTCGTCGCGCAAAATGGTGAGTTTGTGCTGAATAAGGGGATGATCCATTACAAAAACATTTTCTTTCATAATTTTTTCCTCACTTAATTTTTATTTTCTATTGCAGTAATTTTATCAACTCTTGTCTGGTGTCTGCCACCCTCAAATTCGGTATCAACAAAAAGGTCAACAAGTTCTATTGCTGTGCCTACACCGATAACCCTGCCGCCGAGGCAAAGTATGTTGGAATTATTGTGAAGACGGGTGTATTTTGCAGAAAAATGTTCACTGCAACAAGCAGCGCGGATACCCTTTACTTTATTAGCGGCAAGTGACATACCGATACCTGTGCCGCAAACCAAAACGCCGCGGTCACAATTGCCGCTTGTAATCTGCTCACAAACCTTTACGGCTATATCAGGGTAGTCTACGGATTTATTTTCATAAATACCGCAATCAACTACTTCAAAGCCTCTGTTTTTAAGATGCTCGGAGATAGCGTTTTTATGCTCAAAACCGCCGTGGTCACAACCCATTGCTATTTTCATTTTTTCTCCTCCGTATTGTTTTTTGCTTTCAATTCACGCTCTGCCTGTGGCAAGCGGAGATATTGTGGTAAAAGATTTTCGGGTGATACTGTTTCTATTGTATCACGGTTTTTATATGCAAAAAGACCGACACCGACAGCGTTTTGAAGTTTAAGATTTTCGGTTGCAAGGCTTATGTTTTTTAGTTCAGATACGTGTTTATAAAACAAATCTGCACCGTCGCCGCAAATGATTATATTTTTGTCGGTTGAAATATTATTAATTTCAGTTTTAAGTTCATCCGCAAGCAAAGCGCGGTCGGGGCAAAGCCTTGTAATGATACCGTTTTTAACCTCAAACAACGCATTATAAAATTGATTGCAACGCGCATCCATAACAGCGCAAACTACACAGTCACGGTCACAAAATACCTGCGCCATACCGTCAAGGGTAGATACGCTCACACAAGGTGTGTTTGTTGGCGCCGCCAGACCTTTTACGGCGCTTATACCTATACGCAAGCCTGTAAAAGAACCGGGACCTGCCGCTATTGCGATCTGGTCTATATCTTTAAGTGCGGTAGCCGAATTGTCAAGCGTGTTTATAATCATCTGCATAAGTGTTTGCGAATGGGTTAATTTTGCATTAATAAATGAAATTGCTCTGATTTTTCCGTCATCAATAATCGCGCAAGAGGCGGGTGAGGCAGAGCATTCAACACTTAAAATTTTTATACCACGTCACCTCTGTCTATAGTTATTTCGCGTTTTGTTTCATTAAGACGTTTTATTGTAACCTTAATAACATCGTTGGGCAGAGCATTTTCGATGTTTTCACTCCACTCAACAGCCAAAATACCGCCTGATTCCATATACTCAAAATAACCCGTAGTATATAAATCTTCCCAACCGCTTACGCGGTACATATCAAAGTGGTATAGATTAAGCCTGCCGCCTAAATACTCATTGATGATTGCAAAGGTGGGTGAGGAGACTTCACCGTTAAAGCCTAAACCCTCTGCAAGACCTGTTACAAAGCAGGTTTTGCCCATTCCTAAATCACCGTAAAAGGCGATAACTTCACCACCGTTTAAAGCTGTTGCTAAATCATAAGCGATTTTTTTTGTATCGGCAGGGGAATTTGAAATAAATTTTTTATTCATTTTTTATCTTCCCCTTTCGTCAATTTTCTAATAAATTTTATCATATAAGCCTTTAACTGTCAATTAAATAAATTTAAAAATAATGTTTAATATTTAAAAAAATTGTGATATTATATATTGTACAAATGATATGAGGTGCTATTATGAAGTGGGTTTTTGCAGTTTTAGTAATTTTACTGCTGTGTATCATTGCGGCGCTTGTATGGGCGTTTAAATTAGCCTTCATGCGCAGTGACGTGCGTCTTACAAGTGTGGATTCAGGTCCTCTTGCAGAGTACAAGGATGTATTTAATAAATCGCTTGAATACCTTGACGGCTTAAAAAGTGAACGTGTGTATATAAAAAGTTTTGACGGTCTTCGCCTTGCGGCAAGTTACTATGATAACAATAATGCAGATGCTACTATTTTACTGTTTCACGGCTATCGTTCTGACGGTAGGTTTGATTTTTCGTGTGCTGTTAAGTTTTATATTGAAATGGGGCTCAACGTGCTTATTGTAGATCAACGCTGTAACGGTGAAAGCGAGGGCAAACTTATTACTTTTGGCATTAAAGAGCGAAAAGATGTTGTGTCGTGGGTAAATTTTGTTCTTAACAAGTATGGTCAAAAAGACATATTTTTAAGCGGTGTTTCTATGGGCGCTACCACTGTTATGATGGCGGCAAATCTTGACTTGCCAGAAAATGTTAAAGGTATAATTGCCGACTGCGGTTTTACCGCGGCTCCGGATATTATAAAAAAGGTGGCGCGACAGGCATTTAAGATTAATGCAACACCTATTTTGCCGTTTTTAAATTTAATGTGCAAAATATTCGGTCGCTTTAGCCTTTACGAAACAACTACAACCGAGGCGCTTGCTCAGTCGGATATACCAATATTTTTTATCCACGGCAAAAAAGACGGCTTTGTTCCTTGTGAAATGACCGTGCAGTCACACAAAGCTGCAAGGGCAGAAAAAGATATTTATCTGGTCAAGGACGCCGATCACGGTATTAGTTTTTTAGTAGACACTGAAAATGTTACAAATCAAATTACAAAATTTATAAGTGTGCACCGTTCATAATTTATTAAAAAACTGTTGTATTTTTGTTCAAAATATGTTACTATCTATTAGTATGAAAGGTGGATAACATATGAGAGCAGACGGTAAACGCATAAAAAATACGGATCCTATGTACACGGTTGCCGCTTATATTATGGATAAGCGCGTTGACTCGATGAATATGATTACAATTGATATTCCTGTTGAACCAATAAAAGAGTATCTTAACGAAAAGCGTAAACAAGGCATAAACATCAGCCATATGGCTGTGGTACTTGCGGCATATCTGCGCACTGTAAAAGATTTCCCCGAACTTAACCGTTTTGTTGTTAATAAAAAGATTTATCAGCGAAATGAATTAGCTGTTGGTATGGTGGTTTTAAAGGCAGGTCAGGTAGATCACGGTACTATGTCAAAAATGTATTTTAATGAAAACAATACCATTTTAGAGGTTAATGATATAATCAACAAGTATGTCGAAGAAAATCGTGAAACCCCCGATAAAAACAGTACCGAAAAGTTAATAAAATTTTTGTTGAGCCTGCCTGGTATTTTGCCTGTCGGTGTTGCAATATTTAAGTGGATGGATAAACACGGTCTGTTACCAAAAAGTATTATTGATGCTTCGCCGTTTCATATGAGTCTTGGCATTACAAACCTTGCATCTATAAGAACAAACCATATATATCATCACTGTTACGAATTTGGTACCACCAGCGTGTTTATGGCTATGGGCAATACACGTGAAGTGCCAAAACGCAAGGGTGACGAAATCGTGTTTGAAAAATGTATGCCAATAGGTGTTACTATGGATGAGCGTATTGCATCGGGCAGTTATTTTGCATTAGCATTCAGAAAAATGCGACATTACTTACGCAGTCCCGAACTTCTTGAATTACCGCCCGAAAGCGCAAATATTGAATAAGTTGTAAATTATCAAGTTTCGGTCTTGATTTTAATACATATTTGTTATAAAATGTATTGGTATTTTTTTAACAAAATTGGAGGAACATTTAAAATGTTAGT
>CAYOVQ010000013.1:0-2657 GCA_964407485.1 uncultured Ruminococcus sp. | reverse complement strand
CAAAAGAAATGCTTAACAAAGCAAAAGCAGGCAAGTATGCAGTAGGTCAGTTTAATATCAACAACCTTGAATGGACAAAGGCTATTCTTCTTACCGCGCAAGAGCAGAATTCACCTGTAATTTTGGGTGTATCTGAAGGCGCAGGTAAATATATGTGCGGCTTTAAAACTGTTGCAGATATGGTTAAGGCTATGATTGATGAACTGGGTATCACGGTTCCTGTTGCTCTTCACCTTGACCACGGTAGTTATGAGGGCGCTAAAAAGTGCATTGAAGCAGGTTTTTCGTCTGTAATGTTCGACGGTTCACACTATCCTATTGAAGAAAATATCGAAAAGACAAAAGAATTGGTTGCAACCTGTAATGAACTCGGCCTTTCTCTTGAGGCAGAAGTTGGTTCTATCGGCGGTGAAGAAGACGGTGTCGTAGGTGCAGGCGAATGTGCAGACCCCAACGAGTGCAAAATGATTGCAGATTTGGGCATTACAATGCTCGCTGCAGGTATCGGCAACATTCACGGTAAGTATCCTGCAAACTGGGCAGGACTTAGTTTTGACACACTTGACGCTATTCAGCAACTTACAGGCGATATGCCTTTGGTTCTTCACGGTGGCACAGGTATCCCTGCAGATATGATTCAAAAAGCAATTTCTTTGGGCGTTTCAAAAATCAACGTTAATACCGAATGCCAGTTAGCATTTGCTGATGCTACACGCAAATATATTGAAGAGGGTAAAGACCTTCAGGGCAAGGGTTTTGACCCACGCAAACTTTTAGCGCCAGGCTTTGAGGCTATCAAGGCTACCGTTAAAGAAAAGATGGAACTTTTTGGTTCTGTTGGCAAGGCTTAATTTTAAAAATATTTTGACAAATATGGCTTAAAATATTACAATAGTAGTATAAAACTGAACCCTGTCTTGCAAGATAGGGTTTTAGTTGCTATAAGGAGGTTGCATTATGGAAGAAAAAATATTTGAATTGATTAACAGCAGACGTTTTGCAGAACTAAAGCAAATACTTTCAGAAATGCAACCAATTGATATTGCTGAAATTTTTGAAGAGGCAAATGAAAAGGAAATACCTGTATTATTTCGAATTTTGCCAAAGGAACTCGCGGCAGAGGTGTTTGTTGAGTTTGACAGCGATAAGCAAAAACTGCTTGTAGATGCATTCAGTGATAAAGAACTACGTGAAGTTTTAGACGAACTTTTTATGGATGATGCGGTAGATCTTATCGAAGAAATGCCCGCAACTGTCGCAAAACGTATTTTAAAGCATACCGATGTCAACGCCCGCCGAATGATAAATCAATTGCTGGCATACCCTGATGATAGTGCGGGCAGTATTATGACTACCGAATATATCGACCTAAAAAAGAATATGACGGTGGACGAAGCATTTGACCGCATCAGAGATAAAGGTTTTGATACCGAAACAATTTATACCTGCTATGTTATTGACAGCCGTCGAAATCTTTTAGGTACGGTTTCACTACGCGACCTGCTTCTTAACAAAAAAGATTGTATTGTTAAGGATTTAATGGATGAAAACATAATCTTTGCGAACACTCTTGACGATAAAGAAGAGGTTGCATTGCTTTTCGACCGATACGATATGCTGGCATTGCCTGTTGTTGATAAAGAGGGCAGACTTGTGGGTATCGTTACGGTTGACGATGCTATCGATGTTATTCAAGAAGAAGCATCCGAAGATATCGAAAAGATGGCGGCTATTTTACCCAGCGAAAAAACCTATCTTAAAACGGGTGTTTTCGAGACCTTTAAATCGCGTATTCCGTGGCTGATGTTTCTTATGATTTCCGCCACATTTACAGGCGCTATTATTTCGACCTTTGAATCCCGACTTGCCACTTGTATAGGGCTTGTTGCTTTTATTCCAATGCTTATGGGTACGGGCGGTAACTCGGGCAGTCAGGCATCTGTTACGGTTATCCGTGCGTTATCGCTGGGTGACATTGAGTTTAAAGATGTGTTAAAGGTCATCTGGAAAGAACTGCGCGTGGCATCTATTACGGGTATTGTGTTGGGCGTAGTTAACTTTGTTAAACTTTATTTAGTAGATTATTTGTGGCTTCACAGTTTTGATGCAGGCGTAGAATTTGTTGAAATGCTAACCGTTTGCATTACACTTGTTTTGATTGTAATTGTAGCAAAACTGTTGGGCGCGGTGCTGCCGATTGTTGCAAAAAAAATGGGATTTGACCCTGCTGTTATGGCAAACCCACTGGTTACTACAATACTTGATGCTGTATCACTTTTGATTTATTTCAGCATTGCGGAGACTCTTATACTTTAAAAATACTAAAACCTCTGTGAGTTTATTTCACAGAGGTTTTGCTTTTTAATTTACAACATTTTTTGGTATGCCGTTTAAAAATGAAATAATATTATTTTCTACAATATCAAGAAGTCGTTGTCTTGTGGCAAGTGGCGCCCATGCCGTGTGGGGTGTTATTATAAGGTTTGGCGCATCATTTAATACGCAATCCTTTGACATAGGTTCTGTATTTAAAACATCAACCGCCGCGCCTGAAAGTTTGCCGCTTTTTAGCGCATCGGCAAGGTCTTGCTCATTTACTACACCGCCGCGCGCGGTGTTTATGAAAAAAGCGCCGTCACGCATTTTGGCAAACGTGT
>CAYOVQ010000012.1:0-15970 GCA_964407485.1 uncultured Ruminococcus sp. | reverse complement strand
ATTAGAAATCTTTGCGTTACCGAACTTGAAATTATAGCCGGTTTGGAATATAATGTAGATACAACATTGCTTGGCGATGCTCAGGATTTAAAAAGAGGGGGCATCGAACAATGTTAACTGAAATTGCGGATATTTACGTCAGGCTTTCAGATCAGGACAGAGATAAAAAGGATAAGTCCGATGAAAGCGAAAGTATCCAAAACCAAAAAACAATGCTTATAAAATATTGCATTGAAAGAGGGTGGCAGATTAACGATATTTATTGCGATGAAGATTACAGCGGTGCCGACAGCAAAAGACCTGCATGGAATCAGGTTTTAAAAGACTGCGAAGAGGGTAAATGCTCGATAGTGGTTTGTAAAACTCAGTCAAGATTTTCACGTGATATGGAAATGATTGAAAAGTATATTCACGGAAAGTTTCTTGAATGGGGAATACGCTTTGTCGGTGTGGTTGACAATGCCGATACCAATGTTAAGGGTAATAAAAAAGCAAGGCAGATAAACGGTCTTGTAAACGAATGGTATCTTGAAGACCTTTCTGAAAACATAAAATCAACACTTAGCGCTAAAAGAAAAAACGGTGAATTCGTTGGGTCATTTGCGCCGTATGGCTATTTGGTTGACCCCGAAAACAAAAATCATCTGATAATTGATGAAATTGCCGCACCTGTGGTGCAAAGAATATTTGATATGTACATAATGGGAAGCGGATATATTGCCATTGCAAAAGCGCTTAATGAGGATAAAATACCACCGCCTTGCATTAGAAAGAAGCAATTAGGTTCTAAATACTACAATGGCAACTATGAGAAAAACCATTCGCCGACAACTGTTTGGACAGACTCTGCCGTATATGCTATTCTTCGCCGATATACCTACACGGGCGCACTTGTTCAAGGGCGACAAGAAATTGTTAATTACAAGACCAAAAAACGCCGTAACAAGCCGCAGGACCAGTGGGATATAATAGAAGATATGCACGAGCCGATTATATCAAAGGAAACCTTTTATAAGGCTCATAACATAAGACTGCAACGCGGCAAAGGACAAAAGATACCGAGCGGTAGCTGTTATTCGCTGGCAAAAAAGGTTTTTTGCGGTGAGTGCGGTAACACAATGTGGAAGATGAGCTACAAGCTTCGTGACGGACGATATAATTATTTATGTTGCAGAACTCGAAAATCTTCAAACGGAGTTTGCGACAATGAACACAGTATGCGTCTTGACGAATTAGAGCAAATTGTTCTTGATGAAATAAATAAGCTCTTGGATGCCTATTACGATGAAAAGGCAATCGGTAAAATCAAAGCACCTAAAAAGGATAACAGAGCCCAAAAGTCTATGATTGCAGAAATTAAGGAACTTGAGGATAAGGTTAAACGCAATGATGCTCGTATGGCTCAAATGTATACTGATAAATTAGACGGTGTCATAACAGCAGACGAGTTTTCAATTTACCGTGAAAGGTACAAACAGGAAACAACTGAATTTCAAAATCGCATAAATATTTTAACTGCACACTTAAATCAATTAAGCGGAAACAAGGACAGGACAGACACTAAATTTTTGCTTGATAAGTATAAGCATATCGAAGTGCTGACTTTTGAGATTGCCAATGAATTCATAAACAAAATTCACATTGGAAAGCTGAAAAAGGATGGTAATCGGGAAATAAAAATCGAATGGAAAATTTAGTGAAAATCACCGTCTGAAAAAACGACAAATTATGCAATACTAACAAAAAAGTATAGTATTAGCGAATGCCTCACACGGCGGGTTTGACGGGGGTGCGTCG
Organism: uncultured Ruminococcus sp.; assembly: GCA_964407485.1. Lineage (GTDB taxonomy): Bacteria > Bacillota > Clostridia > Oscillospirales > Acutalibacteraceae > UBA737. Next base: position 14,173 of record CAYOVQ010000012.1, on the reverse strand, counting down.
GCAAGTGACGGCACTGTTGAAAAAGATATAAATCTTCAGATATCACAAAAACTTTGTGCGTTGCTTCGTTTTAACGGTTACAATGTCATTATGACGCGCGAAAGTGATACAGGCACCGAGGATGACGAATCAGCCGCTATTGCAAAACGCAAAAAAAGTGATCTGTCTAATCGTTTGCAAATTATGAATGATAATCCCGATGCCATTTTTGTAAGTATTCACCTTAACAAATTTACAACTTCTGCGGCAAATGGCGCGCAGGTGTTTTATACAAAAAATTATGATGAGGCTTACAAATTGGCGAATGCGGTGCAGACCAATATAACAACCCTCATTCAACCTCAAAATACCCGTGTGGTAAAGCAGGGGACAGATAGCACCTATTTGCTAAAAAATGCTACCGTGCCTGCGGTGATTGTTGAATGTGGATTCTTAAGCAATAAGGCAGAACTTGAAAAGTTAAAATCTGATGACTATCAGTCGCAGATGGCATTTGCTATTTGCGGTGGAATAATAAATTTTTTGGAAGGATAAACATATGGCAGGAAAAATAAAGACGGTATTTGTTTGTAACGAATGCGGTTACGAAACACCAAAATGGATGGGGCAGTGCCCAAACTGTAACGAGTGGAATACCCTTGAAGAGCAGGTGATTGCAGATAAAAAATCGGTAGGTATAACTTCTTCTGTTGTGGCTAAAAAGACTATAGCATCGGCAAAAACTCTGTCACAGATAGATATTACCGATGAGCAACGTTACATTACAAAGATAAGCGAACTCGACCGAGTGCTTGGCGGCGGTATTGTAAAGGGCTCGGTGGTGTTGCTTAGCGGTGACCCAGGCATTGGTAAGTCGACAATACTGTTACAAATCTGCGAGAGTGTATGCGACAGACTTAACGTACTGTATATATCGGGTGAGGAATCACCTGTGCAGATAAAACTGCGCGCTAAACGTCTTGGAATTTCGGGTGATAATGTAACGATTGTTCCCGAAACCGACACACAGGCAGTTTGCGAATACATTATGTCACAAAAGCCCGACCTTGTTATGATAGATTCTATACAGACACTGCAAATCGGCGAACTTTCTTCTTCGGCAGGCAGTATAGTTCAGGTGCGCGAATCTACAAATATGTTGCTTCGCACAGGCAAGTCGCTCGGCATTCCGATTTTTATTGTAGGTCACGTAAACAAGGGCGGCGATATTGCAGGTCCAAAAGTGCTTGAGCACATTGTTGATACCGTGCTTTATTTTGAAGGTGAGCGAAACCAGTCATATCGTATTTTACGCGCTATCAAAAACCGTTTTGGTTCTACAAATGAAATTGGTGTTTTTGAAATGCGCGACACGGGACTTATGGAGGTTGAAAACCCATCTGCTATGATGCTTTCAGGCAGAATGAGTAATGTGTCAGGCGGATGTATTACCTGTGTTATCGAGGGTACGCGACCGATTCTTTCAGAAGTACAAGCGCTTGTAACTACAACGGGATTTGGAAATCCGCGACGTATGTCTAACGGTTTTGACTATAACCGTCTTAATTTGTTGCTTGCAATACTTGAAAAACGCGAGGGACTTTATTTTTCAAATCTTGATACATACTTAAATGTTGTAGGCGGTATGCGTCTTGACGAGCCTGCCTGCGATTTGGCGGTTTGTATGGCTCTGGCATCGGGTCTACGTGATAAACCGCTTGACGAAAAACTGATTGCTTTCGGCGAGGTAGGTCTTTCGGGTGAGATACGCAGCATTTCTCGCGTACAAGCACGCGTAAACGAGGCGGAGCGTTTGGGTTTTACACAGTGTGTACTGCCGCGTAGTTGCATAAAGCAAATCACCAAAAAGCCTGACGGTATTCAACTGATTGGTGTTAAAAATATTAAAGAGGCTCTGAATATTGTAAAATAAAAAAACGGCGCGGATTAGTCCGCGCCTTACAAATAGATATAGTTAATTTTTTATGGAACAGCCTGTGTGCTGTTCCGTTTTTTTGCATTTTAATTATTTTGCAACAGGTGTCTGCTGTTTAAGAGCAGCGCGTGTTTTGCGAATTTCGCCAAGGTTAGCGGTAAGACCTTCGTCAGCACGACGCATAATGTCATCAACAAAATCCTGTGCGGCGCGGCGCATCTCTTTAGATTTGCCTTGCGCGTTAGAAATAATTTCAGCAGCTTTTTCCTGCGCCATTTTAACTATTTCTTCTTGTGCTACCATTGCCTTTGCCTTTTCTTCGGCGTTGCGGATAATACCGTCAGCCTCGCGCTTTGCAGTGGTAATAATTTCGGTACGGTCAGCAACAATACCGCGTGCCTGCTTGATTTCACTGGGTATGTTAAGACGGATATCGTCAACAACTGCACGAAGTTTTTCAACGTCTACAACTGTCTTTTTGCCTGGGATTTTGATACCGCTGTCAAGTACCTCATCAAACTGTTCAAGTAATTCGTCAAGTGTCATTTTAATTCATCCTCCGTAAGATATTAATTATAAATTTAATTTTGTGATGATATTCTTTTTAAAATATCATCGTGGATAACCTCGGGAAGAAAATCACTGACATCTCCGCCCATACCGGCTATCTGTTTTACCATGCTTGAACTCAAATACATATTTTGAGCGCTTGTGGTAAGGAATAGGGTTTCTACATTGGGGTTAAGTTTTTTATTGGTAAGCGCCATCTGAAATTCATATTCAAAATCAGACATAGCGCGTAAACCCTTAATTATTGCGCAGGCATTCTGTTGCGCCGCATAATCTGCCAACAAACCGTCATATATATCGACATGCACGTTGGATAGACCAAGCACACACTTTTCTATCATATCCTTGCGTTCAGCAGGGGAAAAGGTGCAATACTTGTTTGCGTTGTTCATAACAACAACTATTAATTTATCAAACATTGCAGATGCGCGGGTAATGATATCAAGATGACCCATAGTAATTGGGTCAAAACTACCCGGACATACGGCAATTCGTTCACTCATCGTCTGCCACATCCTTTTTGTAGGCCGTTATCAGGGTCTTACCATAACGATAAACCTTTACGACCTTAAAAGTATCAATTTTTTCGGGCATTTTAAGTTCACTTGGATGCTCGCAAAAAATCTTGCCGTAATTACTCATAAGGGGGATTACCTTTGATACTGCATCTTCAAGTATACCTGCCTGATAAGGTGGGTCAAGAAAAGCAATATCAAATTTTTGCGCACATCGTAAAGCAAAGGTTGCATAGTCACTTTTATGTACCGAAGCCTTGTCCGCAAGACCTGTGTTATCAAGATTTTGCTTTACAGCCTTTAGCGAAGCGTCATTGCAGTCAACAAATGTAGCACACTCTGCACCGCGGCTTAAAGCCTCAATGCCCAACTGCCCACTGCCTGCAAATAAATCAAGCACGCGCCTGCCCTCAATGTCAAACTGTATTGAACTAAAAAGCGCTTCCTTCACCTTTTCACCCGTCGGGCGAACAATATCATTGCCCGCTACGGTAACCAAACGTTTGCCACGGGCGATACCAGTAATTACTCGCATTAAAGAAACCTCACAGTCTGTACACATAAATGTCCTAGCATATTATCGCACTAAATGGGGTGTTTTGTCAACAGTTAATTTTGAAATTAAATTGATTTTTATCCATAAATATGTATAATTAGTTTGTAATGCAACCTTTTCTCCTTGTTGAAGGTATTCGTAATGAAAGGGGAGATTGATTTATGAAAAAAATAATTTGTTTAATTTTATCATCGCTTTTAATATTTTTGCTCTGTGGTTGCGGTAATCAAAATACCGAAAGTAACGTTTTTAGCCAAGAGGTAACTATTGTAAAAATGCCCTCACCACCTAAATGCAAAACCACCGATAGTATTTCGATCGTGGATGAGGTTATAGCGGTTTTAGGGGAAATTGAAAAGACTCCTAAGAGTTGCGGTAATACTAATGGTTGGCTTTTTATGATTAAACTTAACATTGATGGTCAAGAGTTTAATTATTGTATTGCCGGTGATACTTTTACAGATTCAGACGGTAACCAATACGGAATAAATAACTTTAGCGATATCGAAGAAAAAATCATAAGTATTTATGAAAAAATTGATACTCCCGAGGTGGATTATCCGTAAATTCGTAAAAAGTTAAAAAAACACTTGATTTTTTGGAAGTGTTGTGGTAATATATTTGAGCATTTGATTTCACCTTGCCTTAAAAGGTGGGTTTGATGCCGAAAAAATCGACATTGAAGCGGATGGTCCTCTGGCAAAATTGTTTATGAACATCTGGAAAAATTTAAGGAGGAAAATTTGATGGACGCAGTTAAAGAATTAGTTGCTTCTCAGCTCAAGGCTGATGCTCCCGAGATTTTAATCGGTAGCACAGTTAAGGTTCACGTAAGAATCAAGGAAGGCGAGAAGGAAAGAATCCAGATCTTTGAAGGTACTGTTATTGCTAAAAACAACAGCGGTATCGCTGAAACCTTTACAGTTCGCCGTGTATCTTACGGTGTTGGTGTTGAGCGTGTATTCCCACTTCATTCACCCATCGTTGCTAAGGTAGAACTTGTTCGTAAAGGTCGAGTTCGTCGTGCAAAACTTTACTATTTGCGTGATCGCGTTGGTAAGGCAGCAAAGGTTAAAGAACTTATCGGTTAATCAGATTTTGAGTGGGGGACGGGGCGTAGCCTTGTCCCCTTAACTTTATTTAATATGAATGGTGGTGTTTTTGTGAGCGATTTAAACAACGAGAACAATTTTAATTCCGATATAGATTTTGAGTGTGATACTCAAGAGCAAAATGAGGTTACTATTCAAAATCAGTCTACAGTCAAAGCCTTTGTTTTTGATTGGCTTGAGGTTTTGGTACACGCTATTATTGCAGTTGTTATTTGTTTCAGTTTTTTATTTCGTATAGCAACTATCGATGGTCCGTCTATGGAAAACACATTGCAGGATCAGGAAAGGGTTATTATATCTAATTTGTTTTATAAACCGCAGGTTGGTGATATCGTTGTTATTTCCCGTAATGTCGAAAACAGTGTTTATACCATGACCGACGATAACACACCCATCATTAAGCGTATTATCGCAATGGAGGGTCAAACCGTTGATATTGATTTTGAAGAGGGCATAGTTTATGTTGATGGTATTGCCCTTGATGAACCCTATACCAAGACCCCTACAACGCTTAAATATCCCGATGGTATTGATTTTCCCGTAACGGTTGATGAGGGTTGTGTCTTCGTTTTGGGAGATAACCGCAACGAATCGCTTGACAGCCGTTCAAAGCGTATTGGCGAATACGGTATGATTGATACCCGCTATATTTTAGGACACGCGGTTTACAGGGTATTTCCGTTTGATAAAATAGGTAAAATTGATGAGCAATAATACACAAACTATACAGTGGTTTCCTGGGCATATGGCAAAAACGCGCCGCAAGATAGCAGAGCAGTTAAAACTAATTGACGCTGTTGCCGAAATTGTTGACGCGCGCATACCTGTAAGCAGTCGAAACCCCGATTTAAAAGAGATAATTGGCGACAAGCCACATCTGATATTGCTTAACAAGTGCGATATGGCTGATGAACTTGCCACTAAAGAATGGATTGAATATTACAAATCGCAAGGCATTTATGCCATACCCGTTGACTGCAAAAACGGCAAGGGTATATCTGCATTTAAAGACACCGTTAAAACCGTTTTAGCCGATAAACTTGCATCATATCGCGCAAAAGGTATGGTTGGTAAGCCGCTTCGTGTTATGGTGGTAGGCATACCAAACGTTGGTAAATCTTCATTTATTAACCGTATTGCAGGGGGATCTCGCGCTAAAGTAGAAAACCGCCCTGGTGTCACCCGCGGTAATCAGTGGTTTTCGGTGGATAAAGAACTTGAGTTACTTGACACACCGGGTGTTTTGTGGCCTAAATTTGACGATAACACGGTAGGTGAGCATTTAGCCTTTACAGGCGCCGTTACCGATCGTATTATTGATACAGAACTACTTGCGATGCGTCTGCTTGAAATACTGATTGCAAACTATCCTCACTTGTTAGAGCAACGTTATAAAATATCTGAATTTCCCGACGACTCTTATGACGCGTTATGTCTTTTGGGTAAAAAGCGAGGTATGATGATTCGCGGCGGTGAGACCGATACCGAACGCGCCGCAAATATGTTGCTTGAAGAATATCGCAACTGTAAAATAGGAAACATTACACTTGAAAGGGTTGAAAAATAGTGCCCGATTTTTCATATGAAAATGAAGCCGTAAAAAACGGTTACAGGCTTGTCTGCGGCGTCGATGAAGCAGGTCGCGGACCGCTTGCAGGTCCCGTTTGCGCGGCGGCGGTTATTTTGCCCGAAAACTGTGAAATTGAGGGGCTTAATGACTCAAAGAAAATCAGTGAAAAAAAGCGAGAAATGCTTTTTGATATCATTAAAGAAAAGGCGATAGCCTACAGCATAGCATACGGCACATTAGAGGAAATTGAAGAATATAACATTCTTGAAGCCACATATATTGCTATGAACCGCGCGATAAACGGTCTTGAAACAAAGGCAGATTTTGCGCTTATTGACGGCAACCGTGTGCCAAAGGGTATAAGTATTCCTTGTGAAACAGTGGTTAAAGGCGATGGAAAATCCTGCTCTATTGCGGCGGCATCAATACTTGCCAAAGTAACCCGTGACAGATTGATGTTAGAATATGATAAAAAGTATCCGCAATATTTTTTTGCACAGCATAAGGGCTATGGTACAAAGGCACATTACGAAGCAATAAAGCAACACGGTGTGTGTGAAATTCACCGCCTGTCATTTTTAAAAAATGTACTCGGGTAATAAACGTTCTGCCGCCGTTGGCAAGGCAGGCGAAGACTTTGTTGCTGATTATTTAAGGAAAAATGGCTACATAATTATAAAACGCAACTGGCGCGACAGCCGTTACGGTGAGATAGATATTGTTGCAGAAAATCACGAGTGTATCGCTTTTGTTGAGGTAAAGACCCGACAAAAAGATGCATTAGTCGGTGGGCTTGAGGCTGTAGATTTTTATAAACAGCGGCGAATACGAAATGCATCTCAAACTTTTATGCGCCGCTTACGTACTAATCTGCCGCCAAGGTTAGATGTTGCCGAAGTTACGGTAATTTCAGAGAAAGAAAATAAGTTTGCATTTGAAATCAACTACATTGAAAACGCTTTTTAAGGTGATATTTTGAATTTTTTTGATTTACATTGTGATACAGCCTATAAATGTTATCGTGATAATCTGTCTTTTGGTGATGATGTCCTTGCAGTAACACCGCAAAAGGCGGCGATATTTGACAAATGGTATCAATGCTTTGCTATATTTATTAAAGACGGCATTGAAAGCCCTTTTGAATATTACAAAAATACGCTTAACAATTTTAAAAATGAGTTAAAATTAAAGCCCGATAATCTTACTTCTATTCTTACGGTTGAGGGTGGACTTTTAATACAAGACGATTTAAGCCGCGTTGAAACAATGTATAATGACGGTATTAAGGCTTTAACACTTACGTGGAACGGTGAAAACCAGATTGCAGGCGGCGCGGATACCGATATCGGTCTTAAAGATTTTGGACGAGACGTAATTGCAGAACTTAACCGTTTTGGCATTGCCGCAGATTTATCGCATCTTAATAAAAAAAGTTTTTACGGCGCGATAGAGTTTGCCGACATGCCCATTGTCACTCATTCTTGCCTTGAAACAGTTAATAATCACAGGCGAAATATAGATGATAATCAGTTTAAAGAACTGGTTCAAAAAGACGGAATTTTTGGTCTTTGCTTTTATCCCGTCTTTTTAGGTATGGGCGATGTGTTTGAAAATATTTATAAAAATATTTTTCACATTCTTGATATGGGGTATGAAGATTATTTAAGCATTGGTTCTGATTTTGACGGCGCGGATATGAGCGATAAACTTTATGATATATCTGCAGTACCGTCACTGTATAATTATTTAAAATCACGCGGATTTAACGAGGAAATATTAGATAAAATTTTCTTTAAAAACGCATACAACTTTTTTGTAAGGGGCAAATAAAATGAACTATGTGAGCACAAGAAATAACAAAACAGCAGTTTCTTCTGCCTTTGCTATTGCACACGGTATATCAGCAGAGGGCGGACTTTACGTCCCCGAAAGTATACCCGCACTAACAGCAGAGGATTTTAAAAACATTGCCGCTCTTGAATATAAAGGTAGAGCAGAATATGTGCTAAAAAAATACCTGACCGACTTTACAGATCAAGAAATTTCTTACTGTGTAAACGGCGCGTATACAGGTAGTTTTGATGATGAAAAGCCTGCCGCTATTGCACAATTGGGCAGCAATATAAACGTTCTCGAACTGTGGCACGGTCCTACCTGCGCTTTCAAAGATTTAGCGCTTCAACTTTTGCCGTATTTGCTTACCACGTCTACCAAGAAAATTTCTGACGGCAAAAAAACCGTTATTTTGGTTGCGACTTCGGGTGACACAGGCAAGGCCGCGCTTGAAGGCTTTAAGGATGTTGAAAACACCGAGATAATCGTTTTTTATCCAAGCGAGGGTGTAAGCCCTATGCAAAAATTGCAGATGGATTCTCAAAAGGGCAATAATGTTCATGTGTGCGCCATAAAGGGCAATTTTGATGACGCGCAGACAGGTGTTAAAAAGATATTTACCGATAGCGAAATAAAGGCAACACTTGCTCAAAACGGTATGGAGTTTTCCTCGGCAAACTCTATCAACTGGGGCAGACTTGTTCCACAAATTATTTACTATATTTCGGCATACTGCGATATGTTGGCCAAAGGCGATGACCTGTCAGACGGCTTTAATATTGTTGTTCCTACGGGTAACTTTGGTAATATTCTTGCTGCCTTTTATGCAAAAGAGATGGGTGTGCCTGTAAACAAACTTATATGCGCATCCAACGCAAACCGTGTTCTTACCGACTTTATAAACACAGGTGTTTATGACCGCAACCGTGACTTTTATACCACAATGTCACCGTCAATGGATATACTTATTTCAAGCAATCTTGAACGTATGCTTTATATACTTTCAGACGGAGATGATGAGTATATTACCCAGTTGCAGAACAACCTTTCTAAAGAAGGCAAGTTTACCGTAAATGATACCGTTCTTTCAAAATTGCAAAATCTTTTCTACGGCGCTTGCTGTGATGATAACGGCACACTTGAAACTATTAAAAAGACATTTAGTGAGTACGGTTATCTTTGCGATACTCATACTGCCGTTGCTGTAAATGCATATGACCAGTATGTAGAAAAAACAGGCGATAAACGTCCTGTTCTTATTGCATCAACAGCATCACCTTATAAGTTTGCTAAAAGTGTCATTTCAGCGCTTACCGACAACATACCTCAAAGCGAGTTTGACACTGTAGATGCATTGTCTTCACTTACGGGCACAACGGTTCCTGCACCGATTGCACAACTTAAAAACGCTACTGCGCGCTTTAAAGATATTTACGATAAAGCAGATATGTATCAGGCTGTTTGTAAGTGCTTAAAAATTAACTAAAAGCAAATATCCGACTCATCACGAGTCGGATATTGTTGCAAAATTACTGTCTTGCCTTAAAGGTATCACAGCAGGTTTCACTGCAAGTAGAGGCTGTACGGTTACCAACCTGAATTGTACCTGCCGAGCAGGAATCGTTTTCGGTGTGGTGAACGCAGTTCTTAACAGAGCAACTGATGCAATTTTCGGTTTTGCAACTTGACATTTTATCCATATTCAATTCTTCCTTTCTTGGCTTTTAGCCAATTATATTATCTGTATTTTTTTTAATAATATACAAGGCAGGTGAAACACCTTAAATGAATTTATTTACAATTTCAGATTTGCATTTGTCGCTCGGTGCCGACAAACCAATGGATATTTTTGGCGGTTGGGATAACTATGTCGAACGTATCGAAAAAAATTGGAAAAAATTAGTCAAAGACGGCGATACCGTGGTTATAGGCGGAGATATTTCCTGGGCAATATCACTTTCAGAGGCAAAACCCGATTTTGAGTTTATAAATAAACTACCGGGGCAAAAAATAATTTTAAAAGGAAACCACGATTATTGGTGGGGAACTGCCAATAAAATAAATGAGTTTTTTAAACAAAATTGTTTTGATACAATAAATATTTTGCACAATAACTGTTACACAGACGGTAATATTGCAATCTGCGGCACACGTGGCTGGATTTACGACGGCACAGGCGAGCGCGACCAAAAAGTCATCTTGCGCGAGGCGGGCAGACTTGAAACCTCTATAAAAAAGGCAATTGAAGCAGGTGTTACACCTATAGTGTTTCTTCATTATCCGCCCGTATTCGCAGAGTATGTTTGTGATGAGATAATTGCTGTTTTAAAAAAATATAATATTAAGCAGGTTTACTACGGGCATATACACGGCAAAGGCATATACAATACAGTAAACGAATTTGATGGCATAAAGTTAAAACTTGTGGCTTGCGACGGTGTTGATTTTACACCTATATATATAGGTAAGTGTGAAAAGTTTGAAAAAATTTAAGCATTTATTTACATTTTACATCAAATATGTCAGTAAAAAAGCCTTGCATTTTTTGCAAATTATGGTATAATCATTTTAATTTATTATGGAGTCTTATGGACTTTATGCGGAGGTAAAACAAAAATGACTTTAAAAGAAACAAAAAAGATTGAAGCTAACCGTTATCAACTCGAGATTGTTATCGACGGCGAACAGTTCCGCGAGGCAATCAAACAGGCTTATCGTAAAGAAGGCAAAAAAATTAATATTCCAGGTTTCAGAAAGGGTAAAGCGCCTCTTCACATTATCGAAACCTATTACGGTAGCGAAGTGTTTTTTGAAGATGCATTAAATCTTCTCTATGCTGATGCAGTTCAGGCTGCTATTGATGAATCAGATCTTAAGGTTATCGATGATAAAATGGATTTTGATCTTGTATCTATCTCTAAAGAAGACGGCGTAGATTTCAAAGTAAGTGTTACCACATATCCCGAAATTGAACTTACCGAGTACAAGGGTCTTAAGGCGGAACGTCCACTTGTTAAAGTTGATGCTGCCGAGGTTAATGCCGAGATCAAGTCTATGCAAGAGCGTAACGCACGTATGGTATCTGTTGAAGACAGAGCCGCTAAAAAAGGCGATACGGTTGTTATCGACTTTGAAGGTTTTCAAGACGGCGTAGCGTTTGACGGCGGCAAGGCAGAGGGTCATTCACTTGAACTTGGTTCCGGTCAGTTTATTCCGGGCTTTGAAGATCAGATTATCGGCAAAAACATTGACGATGAATTTGATGTTAATGTTACTTTCCCTGAAGAATACGGCGCAGCAGATCTTGCAGGCAAGCCCGCAGTATTTAAGGTAAAACTTCATGAAATCAAACTTCGCGAACTTCCTGCGGCAGACGATGAATTTGCTAAAGACGTAAGCGAATTTGACACTCTTAAAGAACTTAAGGCAGATCTTAAGAAAAAGGCTCTTGAACGTAAGAAAAAGGCTGCCGAAGAAGCTGTTGAGAATATCCTTGTTCAGCAGATTGTTGACGGCATCAAGGGTGAAATTCCCGAGGCTATGTTCACCAATCGTCTTAACCAGTCTGTAGAAGAGTTTGGTTACCGTTTACAGTCACAGGGTATGAGTCTTGATTTATACTTACAGTACACAGGTAGCACTATCGAGCAGTTCCGTGAGACCTTCCGTCCTCAAGCAGAAATGCAGGTTAAATACCGCTTGGCACTCGAAAAGATTGTTGAACTCGAAGGTATCAAGGCTGACGATGAAGCAGTTGAAGCAGAATATGCTAAAATTGCCGAGGGTTACGGCGTAGATGTTGAGCAGGTTAAGGCTGTTATTCCCGCATCAGAGGTTGAAAAAGACGTTGCAGTTGGTAAGGCTATCGATTTTGTAAAGGCTAACGCTGTAATCACCGACGCTGTTGACGAAAAGAAAGAGGCTAAAAAAGCCGCTACCAAGAAAACAGAAGAATAATCTGTTTATAAATTTTTAAATTTGCACATACTATTTAGCATTGGAGGTATTTTGCTATGGATATGACATTAGTTCCTTATGTACTTGAACAAACAAGCCGTGGTGAGCGTTCTTATGATATTTTTTCTCGTTTGCTCAATGACAGAATTATAATGCTTAACGGTCAGGTTGATGATTCAAGCGCCAGCGTTATAATTGCGCAACTTTTATATCTTGAGGGTCAAGACCCCGATAAAGATATCAGTTTTTATATCAACAGTCCCGGCGGTTCTGTTTCGGCAGGTTTGGCTATATATGATACAATGCAGTATATCAAGTGCGATGTAAGTACCATCTGTATGGGTATGGCGGCATCTATGGGTGCGTTCCTGTTATCTTCCGGCGCAAAGGGTAAGCGTTATGCATTACCCAACAGTGAAATTATGATTCACCAGCCTTTAGGCGGTGCGCAGGGTCAGGCAACCGATATTATCATTCACGCAAATCATATCAAACGCACACGTAGCAACCTTAATAAAATTCTTTCAGAAAACACAGGTAAACCTATCGAGGTTATCGAGCAGGATACCGAGCGCGATAACTTTATGACTGCTGCCGAGGCGGCAGAATACGGCCTTATAGATAAGGTCATTACTAAAAGATAAGAGGTATACCTGATGTCTAAAGACATTGATTTAGAAATACGCTGTTCCTTTTGCGGCAAAACGCAGGATGAGGTTACCCGTCTTGTAGAGGGACCCGGTGTATACATCTGTGACAATTGTATCAATTTTTGCGCATCATTGCTTTTTGATGACGAAAACGCATACAACGCAAAAAAGAAAAACAAAAAACAACCCGAAAAGGTATTACCAAAGCCACAAGAAATAAAGGCTTTGCTTGATGAATACGTAATAGGGCAGGATGACGCTAAAAAAACACTTGCTGTGGCTGTATATAACCACTACAAACGTGTGTATAAATCGGTTGATTCTGATGTAGAACTTGCCAAAAGCAATGTTCTTATGTTGGGTCCTACAGGTGTAGGTAAAACATTGCTTGCGCAGACACTTGCAAAAATACTCGACGTGCCGATTGCCATAACCGACGCCACCACTTTAACAGAAGCTGGTTACGTTGGTGAAGACGTAGAAAACATTCTGCTTCGTCTTATTCAGGCGGCTGATTTTGATGTCGAAAAGGCAGAGCACGGCATTATATATGTTGATGAAATTGACAAGATTTCTCGCAAGAGTGAGAACGCATCTATCACCCGTGATGTAAGCGGTGAGGGTGTGCAACAGGCTCTTCTTAAAATTCTTGAGGGTACCGTTTCTAACGTACCTCCGCAAGGCGGCAGAAAACACCCCCAGCAAGAATTTATTCAGATTGACACCACCAACATCCTGTTTATATGCGCAGGCGCATTTGACGGTATCGACAAGGTTATCGAGCGTCGTATGGGCGGTAGCAGTTTGGGTTTTGGTGCAGATGTTAAATCACCAAAGAGCTTAGAGGCGCAACAACTTTCAAAACTTGCTACGCATCAGGACTTGGTAAAGTTTGGTCTTATACCCGAACTTGTCGGCAGATTGCCCGTTATTACTTCGCTTGACGCAATGGATAAGGACACACTTATACGTATTATGACCGAACCAAAAAATTCTATTGTAAAGCAGTATCAGGCGCTTTTTGCGCTCGATAATATTCAGTTAGAGTTTGAAAAAGCCGCACTCGAAAAGATTGCCGAACTTACCATAAAAAACAAAACAGGCGCCCGTGGTTTACGCTCTGTAATAGAGGGTACACTGCAAGACCTTATGTTTGAAATGCCGTCAAAAGACAATGTTGAGGGTATTGTAATTACAGCAGATGCAGTTGACGGCAAAGCACCTAAAATTATTATAAAATAATAGTTTTGAGAGACCTTTTTAGGTCTCTCTTTTTGTATAACGAAAACCACGTGATAGTCGCGTGGTTCTATAAAGGTTAACCGGTGAATAATAAAAGCTACAGGCCCGTGCCTTTGCCTCCCTCTGACGAGGGAGGTGGATTTTGCAAAGCAAAAGACGGAGGGAGAGAAAAACAAAAATAGTATTTGAAAATAAATGTTTCTCTCCCTCAGTTTCGCTAACGCTCAACAGCTCCCTCGTCAGAGGGAGCCAA
>CAYOVQ010000011.1:0-18057 GCA_964407485.1 uncultured Ruminococcus sp. | reverse complement strand
GTATTCACTCAATGCTTGCAAGCTGCTCACTTATAGAGGAATATTACCCCCGCCTCGCTAAAAAACTCTTTAAGTTTGCCTTGGAAATCAAGGAAAAGCTTGATATAAATGTTGAGTTCATTGACCTTTCAGGCGGTATTGGTATACCGTACAAACCCACTGAAGAACCTGTTGATATATTTGCAATCGGCGAAGGTGTTCGCAAGGTATATGAAGAATACATTACTCCCGCAGGTTTAGAAATCGCACTCTTTACCGAAATGGGACGCTACATTACAGGTCCTTACGGTTATCTTGTTACAAAGGCGCTTCATTACAAGCACATTTATAAAGAATATATAGGCGTTGACGCGAGCTGTTGTGACCTTATGCGTCCTGCTATGTATGGCGCATATCATCATATAACCGTTATGGGTAAGGAAAACGAAAAGGCAGTTGGCAAATTTGATGTTGTGGGCTCTCTTTGTGAAAACAATGATAAATTTGCGGTTGAGCGCGAACTTCCTCAAGTTGACATAGGCGATTTTCTCACCATTCACGATGCAGGCGCGCACGGACACTCAATGGGTTACAATTATAATGGTAAACTACGCTCAGCAGAACTTATGCTAAAACCTGACGGTAACGTGCAACTAATCCGCCGCGCACAGAGTATGGATGATTATTTCGCAACACTTGATATTGACCCCGAATTCAATTAAAAAGCGTATAGCAGATATTTTTCTTGTAAAATAGAAAATTATCTGCTATACTATTTTATGTATGGAAATTTAAAATAAAGGGATGAATATAATGTCAGTTGGTTTCAGAAAAAGTCTTTTTGGTTTTAATTGCGATGACGTTATCGAATACATAGAACAGTCGCATAAAAAGTTTTCGGAAAAAGAGGCCGCATTAAACCAAAAGATTGATTCGCTTGATAATACTATTGCCGACGTTAACGCAAAACTTGATGATGTTAAAGTTGCAAAGGCTGCAGTTGAAGCACAACTTAAAGAATATACCGACAAATATGACGAAATTGAACGTCTTTCACAAAATATCGGCAAACTTTATCTTGTGGCACAGGCAAATGCAAAATCAATTATGCAAAACTCTGCCGATAATCGCGATATTGCCAATCGCGAGGTTGAAAAAAATCTTCATTCAATCGATAGCGCCCACGAGCAACTTGCATCTCTTAAAGCCGAGATTATGCAAACATCTTCTGATTTTGTAAGCAAGGTTGACACTCTTGTTACCTCACTTACCACAGCGCGTGAGCAGATAAGTCAAAAAAACACCGATAACCGCGAACTTGCAGAACAGTTTGAAAATCTGTTTGCTGATATTAACAAATGAACGAATACCATATAAATATAAGCGAATTAAAACCGCTTTGCAAAAAACTGCGTGTCGGCGATAAAATATATTTAAGCGGTACGGTTTATACCGCGCGTGATGCGGCGCACAAGCGGATTTTTGAACTGCTTGACAGCGGCGAAAACCTGCCTTTTGAGATTGATGGCGCTGTGATATATTTTGCAGGTCCTACCCCCACGCCCGACGGAATGGCAATAGGCAGTTGCGGACCGACTACCTCTTCAAGAATGGACAGTTTCACACCAAAACTTCACGATATGGGGCTTACGGCTACCATTGGAAAAGGTGAAAGAAATCAATCTGTTATTGATTCGATAATACGTAATAATGCAGTTTATCTGTGCGCGATTGGCGGCGCAGGCGCGTTAGCATCAAAAAGTATTGTTTCAAGCCGCGTAATTGCCTTTGATGATTTGGGCTGTGAGTCGGTAAAGCAATTAGAATTTTGTGATTTTCCGCTTATAGTTGGTATTGACTGCACAGGCGGTAGTATTTTCAAAAGATAATTTAATTATATTGTAGACACAACAAAAACTCGGTAGAAAACTACCGAGTTTTTACTATTTGTTGCAAACAATTATTCCTGTGCCGTGGCCAATGGGTTGTTGGCTTTTTATACGTTGTATATATGCTCTGCGAAGCGAAGTGTCGCTCGGCAAATTATCAGGATTACCGTCATAAAGGCAATCGAACAAACGCCATATCTCATTATAGTTTTGATACTCTCCAGACTGAACGATTGTAAAATCATCATAAAAGCGTGCAAGGTTAGAACCGTCTT
Organism: uncultured Ruminococcus sp.; assembly: GCA_964407485.1. Taxonomy (GTDB): domain Bacteria; phylum Bacillota; class Clostridia; order Oscillospirales; family Acutalibacteraceae; genus UBA737. The sequence continues at coordinate 15,914 of CAYOVQ010000011.1, read as the reverse complement.
TTAAAACCGTTCTGATCCAAGGATACAGCAACCAACTATTGCAAATAAAGATAATATTATCTTTAAATTCGTTTTTAAAAAATTCTTTTGCCTGACGGTATGAATCAAGAACCAAACCGTGCTCAAGACGTGTATTTGTACGCGGAATATGAACGCTTAATACCTTTGTGCCTTTTGGAATATGTATGCCATCTATATCACACTCAAACCACGTGTGATTAATTTCAAACTGCAAGCGACCAAGTGCGAATAACCGCATTTCAAAAAAACGCTGATACCACGTTGCAGCAACGGTACCGCATTTACCGTGAAGTAAACGGCACTCCTCTAACTTATATCGCAAATCACGCATAGTATCATAAAATATTTTATCGTCAATGCCTTTTTCAATATATTTTTTATACAATTTCGGCGACAAGCAGATAAACAATAACATATGTGCAGTATACGGGCATATGTCTTTTTTTTCAGCAAGTGTTTTTACATCATCCAACATCTTTGGAAAGTCAAAATCATTACAGTCATACCTGTTTACAATGCTTAAAAATTCGGACGTAATCAAAAATTTATCAAGTATTGCTAACAATTCGTCCTGATCGTCAGACGGAAAATCTAATTTTTGCATCAGTTGTTTTGCGTTTTCCTTAATCATAATAAAAATCCTCTAATTTACAGTAACATTTTTAAACTTAATATCTAAATCAATGTCGTCAATTTCAAGGCTTATCGGCAGTCCTGACGGAGAAAAAGTAAATTCGTACTCATAATAGTTTACCTTACCATTAATTATACAGTTTTCTTCGTTGCAGACGGCTTTGTTTTGTGACGCGGTAATATCATTTAAAACATCATACAAGACCTGAACTATTGCGCCTTGCGGTAGAGTGTTTATATCAGGAGTGTATGTCACATCCTTAAATTCAGCCGTTGCGCCGTTTTTTGTAAAATTTAGGATTAAGCCCTTTATTTCTTGCGGCTCGTTTACAACCAAATTTAAAGCATCTTGCTCAAGTGTTACATCGGCCGTAAATTCAGTATCGCCGTAATCTATTTCGGCGGTAAAAGATATGTTATCAGTCGTGAGGGTTGCTGTTGTTTTTTGCGCGCATCCGCAAAGCAGTAGTAACACAATGGGTAAAGCAAATAATTTCTTAAACACAAAATCACCTAATCTGAAATTGTTTTAAGCCCCTCGATAATATCTGTAGGTAGTATTGCGCGTGTCGACATTTTTTGTGCCAGCATATCTGCCGCAGCGCCGTGCAACCAGACGGAGTTTAGCACTGCTGTAAGCGGATCATATCCTTGTGCAAGGCGCGATACAATCATACCCGAAAGCACGTCACCGCTACCGCCTGTTGCAAGACCGTCGTTGCCTGTTGTGTTAAAGAAAATTCTGCCGTTTGGTGTGGCAACAACCGTATTAGTACCTTTAAGTACTAAATAGCAATTATTTTCCACGGCAAACTTTTTAGCAAATTTTACGCGAGCCGCTTCAATAACATCGGTAGTTGTATCACACAGTCGCGCCATCTCGGCAGGATGCGGTGTAAGTATTACGGGGGCATTAATCTTTCTTATTATATTTATGCCGCCTATGAGCGCATTTATGCCGTCGGCATCAATAACGGTTGGTATCTGTACTTTTTCGAGTGTTCTTGTTACTAATTTACGCGATTCATCACTGCGACCGAGGCCGCAACCTATAAGCAGTGCGCTACTGTTTGAAAGCGCAGATAAAATTGTTCGGTCATAAACTATCGGCGCGCCGTTTTCGGCTGTAGCAACAGGTATTGTGACAGCCTCCGGTACTGCGTTTGTAAATGCCGCGTAATTTTTATCGCACACAAGCGCTTTTACAATGCCAACACCGCTGCGAAGTGCCGCGCGGGATGCTAAAATCTCGGCGCCGCACATACCGTAACTTCCGCAAAATAAAACGGCGGTGCCAAACGTGCCTTTGTGTGAATTTTTAGGTCTTTTAACCGTAGCAGGTTTATCTATTGTAAGATAAGCATAATCGTCTATAGGCAAACCTATATCAAGAACTACCGTTTCGCCGCAATATTCACTTGTTTGCGGCAATAACTGACAGGGTTTGTATGCCGTAAAAGTTAGGGTTAAATCTGCGCAAAATGCGCTTGTAACCTCACCGCCGTCGCAAAATACACCGCTTGGAATATCTATTGCGATTTTGGCGCAGTCGTATGCGTTAATTTTTTCAATAATATTGGAAATTTTTTCGGATAAAATTCTGTTAAGACCAACGCCAAAAAGCGAGTCGATAACAATATCGTATTCACCGATAAAATCGCTTATAATTTTTATGCCCTCTACCCCGCTTTTGAAGTTTAAAGCGGTATCTGTTACAGGAAAACCCAGTGGTAAGAGCAACGAAACATCTGCGCCGCAACGTTTTAAATTTGAAGCAATAACAAGTCCGTCGCCGCCGTTATTACCCATACCGCACATAACGCAAACCTTTTTACCTGTAACAGTAAAACGGTTTAAAATTTCACGGCTCGCAGTATCGCCTGCTTTTTTCATAAGTTCCGCATAAGAAAAAATGCCGCATCTAACGGCATTATCTTCTGCGGTTTTAATTTGAGTAGAAGTTAAAACCTTCATAAAATCACCTATTAAAGATTTTCGCAAAGATGTCTTGGTAAAAAGTTTTTCATAGCACCTATCATACGCTCATCGGGCGCAAAAACAAATGATTTTTGCGGTTTGCCCTCTGACTTGTAAATCAGCAAATAAGCGTTTGGGTCGGTTTTATTGCAAACAAAAAAACAGTCGTTAGATATATCGGCAGGAATATTGCCGTTATACTTTTCTATACGCTGTACTGCGGCAAGGTCAAAACTTACTATACGTTTACGTGAACTTTTTGCAATAATTTTATCAATATCCATAGAAGAATTGGTGATAATATATTCATATTCTACGGTTAACATTGAATATAATTTATATGCGCCGAAAAGAATCATAGCATCAAAAACAATAAATAATCCTCTGGTATAGGGAAAAACATACACTGCCGTCATAAGAATGATTGCCGCAAGCGCTATGCCTAAATACGCGCACCATGTTTTACCCGTCTTTTTAATTGTTACTAATTGTTCTACAAAAGTGTCCATTAAAATGCCCCCTAAAGACCATACTTGCAATATAGATTATTTTAGTATATAATTAATAAAAAAGCAAGTACGGTTTTTTAACATATTATGAATTAAGGTGAAAAAAATGAAAATTAAACAGGGATTTAGTTTAAAAACAGAAAACGGACAGAACGTAATAATATGTGATAAAAATATCAACCGTGACTTTAACAGCACAATTTTTCTTACCGAGACATCTGCATATCTGTGGGATTTATTAAAAAATAAAAACGCCACCAAAGAGCAAATGCTTCACGGATTGCTTGAGCGTTTTGATATTTCTACCGTGCTGGCACTTAACGATATTGACGTATTTATAAGAACATTAAAGGAAAACGGAATTTTAGAAGAATGAAAAACAAAACTTCAACAAACAAATGGATATTTGCAAGGACCCGCCCCTTTGTGCCAAAAATAATTTTGATTTCGGTTTTAAACGTGGTGGCGGCGATTACATATATCCTTTTGGCAAAAGCATCGCAGTTAATAATCAACAATGCAAACACCACAAAGTCCGCCCTTGTTACAGGCGGTATTGCGTTGTTTGCGCTGATAATTATTTATGTTGCGATTGAAGCCGCAATTTCGCTCATATCGGTAAGCGTTTCATCAAAAATGAATATTTCACTGCGCAATCATATGTTTACTTCCCTTATGAACAAGAAATATGTAGACATATCCGAATACCATTCGGGTGATTTACTTAACCGATTTACATCTGACACCGAACAGATTGTAAGCGGAACGGTTGTTTTAATTCCCTCTGTGGTGTCGATGCTTACAAAAATCATCACAGGTGTAGCCGCTTTATGTATTGAAAATTATTTCTTTGCATTTGCCGTTCTTGTAATAGGTTTTGTTTTTCCGCTTGTTGGCAGACTAATTAGCAAAAGTTACAAAAAACTACACAAAGACGTACAACAGTCAGAGGGTGCTACACGCTCTTTTTTGCAAGAAAGTTTTGCAAATATTATTGTTATTAAAACCTTTTCGGGTGAAACACCGTTTAAAATCAAGTTAAACGAATATATGACCGATAACCACAGGTTAAAGATAAAAAGAAATATACTTGCCGTAATTATCGCAATGCTTATCTTTCTGTTCTTTAATTTCTGTTATTACGGCGTGCTTGTATGGGGCGCAGGTCAGGTAGCGAGTGGACAGATGCTTATAGGCACACTGGTGTACTTTTTGCAACTTATTTCTATTTTAAGGGCTCCGCTACAAAATATATCAGGCATTATACCGCGTTATTATTCGACTGTAGCCTCTGCTGAAAGACTTATTGAACTTGAAACTTTAGAAAACGAAAACTCCACTACCTGCAACACACCTGTTCCTTTTCAAAAAATTGTTGCCGATAAACTTACCTTTTCATACACTAATGAAATCGTTTTGCGCGACAACAACTTTACCATAGACCGCCGCGCTATAACCGCAATTACAGGTCGTTCGGGCAGTGGTAAAAGCACCTTGTTTAAATTATTGCTTGGTTTGTTTCCTGCTACCGCAGGCAGTTTAAGTTTCGACGGCACAACACCTATTGATGAAACCACAAGACAAATGTTTGCTTACGTTCCGCAAGGCAATATGATAATATCAGGTACTATACGCGATAATATAACATTGTGTAATAACAACGTTTCTGAAGAAAAAATCGAAAAAGCCGCAAAAACCGCTGTGATTTATGATTTTATAAAAACACTTCCCGACGGGTTCGACACCGTGATTTCTGAACGCGGACAAGGTCTTTCTGAAGGACAGATACAGCGAATTGCAATCGCACGCGCGTTGCTGTTTGATGCGCCGATAATACTTCTCGACGAAGCAACATCTGCTTTAGATGAAGAAACCGAAACACAACTTCTTAAAAACCTAAAAGAATTCACCGACAAAACGATAATATTTATCACACACCGCAACACATCGCTTGACGTGTGCGACAAGGTATTGCATTTATCGGGCGGTACTTTTGAAACAAAATAAAATTTAATAAACATAAAAATTCCCGAACAATTACGTTCGGGAATTTTTGTTTACATCAACCAAAAGATAATAGTCACTATTAAATAGATAACAACCAAAAAGCCAACCGCCACCAGTGTGGGTTTAAGCATCATTTTGGTAGCCTGCCAATAGGTGCGCCAGATATCTTTAAAACTTGAGGTTGTTCCCCGTTTTGCCCACTGTACGCGTGACGGCAGGTTAGACATATCGGCAATGGTTCTGCCGTCGTCAATATATGTTATCTTTTGTTTTTTTGTTTTCTTTTCGCTCATAGGTTTATTCCTTATTAAGCAAGTGACAAGCGGCACAGTGACCGTTGCCAAAATCACGGTACTCGGGCGTTACCTCACTGCAGATATCCATAGCCTTTGGACAACGCGTGTGAAAACGGCAACCCTTTGGCGGATTTGCAGGTGACGGAATATCACCTTTGAGTATTATTCTGTTCATTTTAATATCGGGGTCAGGTTGAGGTATTGCCGAGAACAATGCCTCGGTATACGGGTGCAAAGGATTTGCAAAAATATCTTCCTTTGTACCAAATTCAACCATAGAACCCAGATACATAACACCGATTTTATCAGAAATAAATTTAACAACCGACAAATCGTGAGAAATGAACAAATAGGTTAAATTCATATCCTGCTGTAATTTTTTAAGCAGATTAATAATCTGCGCCTGAATCGACACATCAAGCGCCGAAACAGGCTCATCACAGATAACAAGTTTAGGATTAACAGATAATGCGCGGGCAATACAGATACGCTGCCTTTGACCACCCGAAAATTCGTGCGGATATCTTTCGTAATAATAATCACGCAGACCGCATTTATCCATAAGGTCTAAAACGTAATCCTTAACCTGCGCTTTTGGCACAATTTTATGTACCTCAACAGGTTCTGAAAGAATACCGCCAACCGTGCTGCGCGGCGGCAATGAAGAATACGGATCCTGAAATATAATCTGCATCTTCTTACGAATTTCGCGCATTTCAGATGATTTGAGATTTGTAATGTCCTGTCCCTCAAATATTATCTGACCGCCGTTTGACTCGTGAAGTTTAAGTATTGTTCTGCCCAGAGTTGTTTTGCCGCAACCCGATTCACCAACAATACCCAATGTCTCACCCGCTTTAAGTTTAAAAGAAACGTTATCTACCGCGATGAGTTCTTGTTTTACTTTACCTGTAAAGGTCTTTTTTATAGGAAAGCATTTACGAAGATTGCGAACCTCTAAAATGGCTTCCGAGTCAAACTGTTCAATTTTCTTTTCTTCAGCCATTTTATTTCTCCTCATCACACAAGTGGCATGCTACAAAATGTGTTGGGCTAACCTTAATCATAGGGGGATATTCGCCCGAACATTTTGCGGTGCACTTGTTACATCTTTCCTTAAAATAACAATGCTTTGGCATATTAATTGGGTTTGGTACGTTACCTGGTATATTATACAAAGTATCGCTATCAGAATTTAAAGTAGGTTTCGACTTTTGAAGACCTATAGTGTACGGATGCATTGGGTTGTGGAAAATTTCATCCACAGTTCCCTTTTCGATTACCTTACCTGCATACATAACCACAACGTAATCAGCCATTTCGGCAATGATGCCGAGGTCGTGAGTAATAAGCATTATTGAGCCGTCAATCTTATCTTTAAGATCGCGAAGCAGGTCTAATATCTGTGCCTGTATTGTAACGTCAAGAGCGGTTGTAGGCTCATCTGCAATAATAAGACGCGGGTCGCTTGCAAGCGCCATAGAAATCATAACGCGCTGACGCATACCGCCCGACAGTTCGTGCGGGAATGAGTTGTACACACGTTCGGGCATTGCGATGCCTACAAGATTTAACATCTCGATAGATTTTGCCTTTGCATCCTCTTTGCTTGCTTCGGGATTATGAATAAAAGTAACCTCATCAAGTTGTTGACCTATGGTAAAAACAGGGTTAAGCGAAGTCATAGGCTCTTGGAAAATCATAGCAATCTGACTGCCACGAATTTTATGAATATCGGATATAGGCATTTTAGCAATGTCATAAACCTTTTCTTCACCTGTTTTGTCTTTAGACTTAAATCTTATCTCTCCTGAATAAATCTGTCCTGTAGGACCTTGTAAAAGGCGCATAACCGACATACTTGTAACCGATTTGCCGCAACCTGATTCACCAACAACGCCGACTGTGGCATTGGTGGGCACGTCAAAAGACACACCGTTTACAGCCTTTACCACACCCTGCTCTGTGAAGAAATAGGTGTGCAGTTGGTCGATTTCGAGTATGTTGTCGGCATCTTTCATTTGAGTCAGGTATTCTGACTCGTCAGCCTTGCGGTACTTTTCGGCTTCGAGGCGCTTCATCACCTTTTTATTTTCACGGGTTATAGCGCGAATTTCTTTACCTGAAAGGTAGTTGGTTGTCTTTTTAGCCATAACAAACTACCTCCTTGCCTTCGGGTCGAGCGCATCGCGCAGACCGTCACCGATAAAGTTAAATCCTAACACGGCAATAACTATACAAATACCCGCAGGAACCCATACATTAAGGTGATTTTGAAGTATATCCTGATTGGTAGATATGATGTTTATCATTGTTCCCCATGCAGCATATGGTGCCTTAACACCAAGATTAAGGTAAGAAAGCGTCGCTTCATAAAGGATCATGCTACCTAGGCTCAAGCTCATTTCAACAATAAGCTGCGGCATAACATTTGGTACCAAGTGCTTAAAGATTTTTCTGGATGTAGAATAACCCATAGCTTCGGCAGCTACCATATATTCCTGCTCGCGAAGAGAAAGAATTTGTCCTCGAACAAGACGTGCTGTGCCAGGCCAAGAAATAAAGGTAAGATAAATCATAAGCAAATAGATGCGGTATTTTGCATCTATACCCGAAGCGTCAAGAATTGTACTTATAATAAGCAAAATCGGAACACCCGGCAGGCAGATAAGAATATCGCACAGACGCATTATGATATTATCGATAGCGCCGCCAAAGAAGCCTGCTATACCGCCTAATATAACACCTAATATTGTGATAAGAAAAACGGCAATAAAACTTACTATAAGCGAAATTCTGCCGCCGTACATAAGGCGCACAAATATATCGTAGCCTTCGTTATCAGTGCCCAATATATGTTCTTTAGAAGGGGGCGCTAAAAAGTTGTCTTTAAGTGATTTTTCGGTAGTTTGGCGAATAGTGTACTCTTCACCGTTTACCGTATATGTAATTTCAGAAATGGAATACTCGGTCTTACCGCTTTCATCAAGTTCAATTTCACCCCACTGGGTATAAACCAACGGACCGATAAAGCTAAACAAAAATAGGCTTACTACCATTATAAGACCTAAAATACTGAGTTTAGAGCGAAAAAATCTGCGTACAACCATACGAGTCGGAGACATAAGTCGTACTGTTTTTTCGTGAGGCATTTCTTCGGCTTCGGTTACGTCTTCCATTACTTGAGTTTTAGTAATTTCTTCCATAATTTGCCTCCTTACTCTAATTTAACGCGCGGGTCAACAATACCGTACATAAGGTCGGCAAGCAATACGCCTATAACACTAAGCAACGCTAAAAACATATTGTAGCCCATTATAAACGGAATATCACCGCGGTTCATCGCGTCAAGCGCAATATTACCGATACCCGGCAGGTCAAATACCTGCTCGGTGATAATAGCACCCGAAAACAGTGACGGTAAAAGTCCCGCAAGTGAGGTTACAAGCGGAATCAAGGTGTTGCGGAAAGCGTGCTTGTTAATAACCACCTTTTCACTTAAACCCTTTGCGCGTGCGGTACGAATATAGTCAGAGTTCATAACCTCCAACATATTGGTACGTGTCATTCTCATACGAGCGCCGATACTGAGTATTACTATGGTAAGAATAGGTATAAACATATGTCTTGCATAGTCAAGCAAAAGTTCTATACCCGTATATGATGCGGCGGCATCAACAAGACCTGATGCCGGGAACCAACCAAGTTTTAACGCAAAGAGATCCTTTAACATCTGCCCAAAGAAGAATGACGGCAATGAAATACCAATCATTACAAGTACAGTTACTAAATAATCACGGAAACTGTACTGATGCGTAGCCGCTGTAATACCCAAAGGTATTGCAATTAAAAATTCAAAAACAGTTGCAATTAAAGCGATAGCAAAGGATATACCCATATGGTCAAAAATTACGTCTGCAACGGGAATACCGTATACAAAACTTGTACCCAGATCAAAACGGGCAAGTGCTGAAAGCCAACTGAAATATCCCTTTAAAATGCCCCAAAAACTGTTATCACCCAGTCCGTACATCTCATACATAGCGTTTACTGTTTCTTCGCTAACGGTAGCGCCACCCTGATTGATGGCGTTGATCTTATCCTGAATAAAATCAACGGGCATCAATCGGATAAGAAAGTAAATAATCATTGAAACGCCAAGCAATATAAATACGGACATTACTAATCTTTTTAAAATATATTTAAACATTAGTTACTCCAAATTATTTAGCAAATTCAACTTCCCAAATTCTGTCAAGCGGTGATGAATAGGGGTTCATTTCTGACTCTGCAGGTAAACTGTCACTGCTTATTACCTTTGAGTTGTATGCGTAAAGCACACTTCTCTGGTATACGGGCAGTTCGATTGCAAGGTCAAGAATCTGTTCCATTGCTTCTTTATAAAGGTCTGAACGCTCATCCTGATCGTTGGTCTCACGCGCTTCATCAATAAGGTCGCTGAGTTCGTTAAGAATATCTTGTTCTTCGGCGGTACCGCTGGTTTTGAGGTAGTTATAACCCCAAGCAAGTGTGCTGGTAGCGGTAGAGTCTTTGTGATATACCTGATAGAGATCAGGGTCAAGAGCCGATGACCAAGCAGCAGCCCAAACTTCAAGTGAACCTGTGTTGATTTTTGTAAGCGCCTGTGTATCGCAAACAACCTCAACATCCCAACCTAAATCGTTAAGAAGCGCCGCAGCGTCGCGGAACACCTTGTATGTCGGGTGATCCTGCAAACTTGAACCTGCGATTGTGAACTTAACTGTAAGTTCGCTATCGCCTGCGCTCACACCTGCTTCTTGCATATATTTTTCGATATTACTTATAGCGATATCTTCACTCCAAGCACCAAGCGGTGGATAGTCAAAACCGTTATCCTCAGCATCTGCGCCCTTTGGATAAGCCCAACTAACCTTAGACATAGGCCAGAAAATCTGCTCTGCAGTACCTGCGCGGTAATAGTCAAGCGCAAGAGATGTGTTCATAGCGCACATAATTGCTTTACGAAGGTTTATATCGTTAACCTTTGCAGAGTTAATGCCAACATAACCGTAACCTAACTGGTCGGTTGTAAGGGTTACCATACCCTTCTTTGAAAGAGCCTCGAGTTTTTCATAGTTGTCGGTTGTAAGAGACGGTGAAATGTAGTGAACATTACCCTCCTGCAAAGCGGCAATTGCGTTTTGTGAACTTACTACCTGATAGCGAATTTTTTCTATCTTTGCATTTTCAATGCCTTCGCCTACTGTGTTAAAGTTTTCGTTCGCCTTGAAATATACAACGTTGTTTGTGTAAAATTCGCTTTCTGATGGGTTGTCCTTGTTCTTGGTGTTGGTTGCTTTGTAAGCGCCTGCACCCATAGGAATTTTAATATTTGTGGGTGACTGGATAACATCGGTCATAAACTCAAAACTTGCAAATTCAACACCGAATTGGTTGTTTTCGATATCGACGCCAACCTTACTGCCTTTACCGTAATAATGTTGAGGCGCTATTGTTGTTGCAAAGTTCCAAATAGCCTTGGGGTCAATGCCGTCAATAGTAATTGAGAGTACATCGTATTCATCATCGTTAATAACTGTACCGTCGTCATTATGACCTGATGCGATTGTGTAATCGGTGCCGTTTACAGTGATTGTCTCGCCTGCTTTATCGGTGTGACCAAGAGAAACAATACCAGAAATGTTTTCTACAGCGAGTGTGCCGTCATCGGCAACGTTTTCGTGAAGAATAACTTCTTTTGCCTTCGCGGCAAATTCAGTGTTAAGGGTGTTTGCGGTACCCCAATACTGCAAGATTATATCTAATTCTCTTGCAATTTTGTCATTGTAAACATAATCAATTGCGTCATCTTTAGACTTAATTGAATCGGGGTAAGCAGCTGTTAACTTCTTAATCTTTGTACGGTCAATCTTGCCGTCCTCACCCTCTTCATACTCGACCTCTACATAACCTTCGGTGTACATAAAGCAGAAGATTTCATTCTTAAATTCATCATATGACTTGTAGGGTTCGTCGATGTATGATTCCTGAGCGCCTAAATAGTCGTTTTCAAGTTCTTCTTTAAAGAGTTTTAATGCGTAATCATAGTCTTCCAACAATTCTTTGTTAGAAACTTCATCGGGGTTATTAGAAATTGCAGTCTGATAACCACTGCTTACTGTATAAGAATTTATTGCAGCCTTCATTGCGTCGTAGCCCACTTCTTTTGTAGAAGAAGCCTTGATTTCTGAATTGAAGAGGTTAATAAGTTCGTTAATACGTGCAGCCGCGCGTGACGAAGCCTGTGAAGAAATAAGGTCATCACTGTCGTCAGATGCAGAGCCTACTGTCTGGGTGCGATACTCTGAAAGACCTAAAATATCGGTAGAGTAAAGTGTGTTAGAACCTGTGTAAACAGGGTCAAGATACACATAGTAGTTAAAGAGTACGTCTTCCATTGTAAGCGGATGACCGTCAGAAAACTTTATACCGTTTTTGAGTACAAAGTTGTATGTAACGGTATCATCATCGTTTTCAACAATTTCATAATCCTTAACAACAACTGCTTCATCCTCGCCGTATGCAACCTGTACTTCACCGTCAACATACTTTGAGCCCAACATACCTATCTGGGTCATACCAACGATAGTGCCGTCGGGAGCCGATGTGTAAAAGAATGGGTTAAATAATCCGTCAAGTTGCTCTGTCATAATAACAAAAGCATCCGAACTGCCGCCACCGCAACCTGTCAGCGCCGACATCATACCTATGCACATAGCAAGACATAGGACTAGTGAAATGATTCTCTTTTTCATTTGGAGTCGCTCCTTTAAATTTATATAAAAAATTTTTTAACTTTCAAAATCAACCGTTACCACATTGCCATTGGTAGAAATCTTGACACTGTCTGCGTCATCACCCACGGCGGTACAGTTGATTTCTGCGGTTGTGAGTTTTGACGAATCACCCATGCCGCAAACCAAACCTATAGAATAATCATCTACGCCAAAATAGCAAGATGAGTCAATCTGTAAATGGCTGTTTAAAATATTTACATTACTTAACGTAGCGCTACCAGACAACGTACCCGCCAACAAACCGTAACTGGTTCCAACCTTGCGGGTGCCCGCCTTAATTGTAAATGTAATATTTTCAAAATTTAAATCAGAGATATTTGCAGTGTCGATCAACTGACCAAAAAGACCTGCGTTTACCTTTGAGTTGTTTGTTTGGGTAGCATCAACATTTTTAATTGTATGACCGTTGCCTTTTATGACACCACCAAAATTACCGTACATAAATGACGTAGGCCATATTTCGTCTTGGAAATCAAGGTCGGCAAAAAGTTCGTAATTGCCTGTAAGACTCGCGCTTTCAATAAACTGCTCTACATTGTATATGCGATACCACTCACCCTCGGTCCAATCAACATAAAGTTTAAGTACCGAATTTTCGGCAGTACCTGTTTCTACATTTACACTGCCAGGATGAACAAGCGTTGCATCAGTAAGTTCTTGCGCGCCGTCGGCATCAAAATATGCTTTGTTGTATGTGTAACCCTTTCTTTCGGGGAAATCAAACATTTCGATAGCGCCTGTTTCTTCATCCCACATAGGAACTGCAAGTTCTTTTGTTGCGGTGGGGTCAAATTTAAAGGTATCAACCAAATCACCCGAATCAAGCGAATAAAACTCAATTTCAAAAAGCGGTACCCATGCAGCATATAGCGTTAAGGCAGGTTCTGACGCCGAATATTCTTTGTCTCCGTCAATGGTTAATACATCTTTTTCAAAGTCCCATTTGTCAGCATACGTATAAACGGTTTCGCCGTTACTGTCAGTACTCTCCATTCTTTGCTTGTACCAACCTGCAAGAAAATGACCGTTTTTTACAACTGTAAATGCGTCATGCTCACGGCGCGAATCGTCGGGAGCGATTAATGCGATTTCTGATTTGCCGTCGGTATTGAACGAATCGACAATAACAGAGGTGTTTGTGGTAAAGGTACCTCCGTTAGCATCAAACTTGACGCTAACGGTATAACCTTCACTATCGTTAACTTCATACGGGGTTGCAGTTTCACCGCAACCTGTAACCAGTAGCACGAGAGTTAAACAAAGCAAAGCGAGGATCAAAGATTTAATTTTCTGTTTCATTTTCTTGTGCTTCCTCCTCTGCTGTTTCGGTTACATCTGATTCTTGTGTTTCTTTAGGTTGCTTTTTCTCTTTTGCTTTTTGATTTGCTTCCTTTATTTTTGATATTGCAAGTTTAACAAAAGATACAACCTTGTCCCAGATAAGTTTTGCAATTTGTACCGTCTTTTGCCATACGATTTTAGCACACTTGATAACTACGGGTTTTGAAGTGTTGTACGCTTTTATAACCCAGTTTTTACATATGTCAAATATCTTTACTGCAAAGCCTGCTACCGCAATAGCCGCTATCTTTATAGCCGCCCACACCTTTATAAAGATGGGTTTTAAGAAGCCACCTATCTTTATAAATATCGGTTTTGCAAAGGCTGCTATTTTTGCGATTATCGGTTTTGCAAAACTAACTATCTTATCAATTATTGGTTTGCAGAATGTCGCAATCTTATCCCACACGGGTTTTAAAACCTTAACGATTTTGTCAATTATCGGTTTAAAGAAGTTTGCAACCTTGTCGAATATAGGTTTGGTAAATGCAGTTATCTGCTCTTTAAATTTCTTAATCAGCAATACTGCCACAACGACTACTGCCGCAATTATTGCGATTACAATTAAGTAAACCCAAACATTCGATTTGTTTTCGGTTCGGCTTGATGTATCCTGCTCTTTTTGAGCATCGGGATCAAGAGCCTTAATACGCTGTTCTGCCGAAACAAGATCAGAATAGTTTGTTACAAGCGCCTGTTGTTCGGTTGTAGCAACTTTACCGTAAGCGGTACGCGCGGTATCAACCAAAGCCTTATCATCATAGGTAACCCTTTGGGGTATTGCCTTAATGGCATTGATTGCATCAACCGCGGTGTCGTCGGGCGCTGCTGGTCCGTCGATGGTTAAATCAAAATACTGATTACAGATAAACGAATCATATCCAACACCGTTTACGGGACGTACCATTGTAAGTTTGTCTTCTACTTTACCTACGTAATCAACAAAAGTTGCGCCGTAGAATACATTAGAATACATCTCACCTGTAGCGTTCCACATAAAGAACGGAATAATGCCAAGACCGTTAATCTGCACCTCGTTACCGTCATAATCGGTATATGTGCCATAGTCGCCTGCACCTGGAATATTTTCATAACTGCCGTAGTATGCAGGGTCAAATTCCTCTTCAAAATTAGGAACATTGTAACTGCCGAATATTACCATATCAAGCGCATTACAGCCATAGAAAGCCTTATGACCTATCGCTGTTGTAGTGTATGGCATCTTAACCCTGACTACGTCACTGCCTGCAAATGCGTATGCGGTAATACGCACGGTATCGTCTGCGACAACAACATCATCGTTATTTATGCCTGCATAGGTAATAAGTTCTAATCCCTTCACATTCATACAATAAAGTGAACCGTCTATTACAAATACAGTATCACTTATTTCGTATGTATATGTTTCAACCTGTTTTTCTTTACCGTTCACCTCTTCGGTTACGGTGGTAACAAAAGGCTCTACCTTACACATTGCAAATGGGTTATCAGCGATTTTTTCAATATCCTCGCCCAAAACCACCTTGAATGGAGTAAGGGCTTCTTTTAAAAATACGTTTCTGCCGATAGTAACGGCGCCTGTAAGGTCAGCCGACGTAAGCGCTGTGTAAGCAAATGCGTAATCACCAATGGTCTCTACACATTTAAGGTTTTCTACGCTGCTTAACGGGTCACAGTATGAGAATGCACCCTCGCCTAACTCGGCGGTTTTCTCACCTAATTTAACGGTGTTTAACAAACGATTTGAAACAAACGCGTATTTACCAATGGTTTCTACGGCAGAAATATCAACATTTTCAAGACCGCATTCCATAAATGCATACTCGCCTATAGTTTCAATATTTGTGAGATTGATGCTCTTAAGAGCATCGCAACCTGCAAAGGTGTAAGGCTTTATTTCAGTAATATCTTCGCCCAAAACAACGGTTGACAAATTACGACAATATGAGAATGCATATTCACCAAGGCTTTCAGCCGCAGAGATATCCACGCTTTCTATCTGGGGACCGTGATATGTATATCTGTAATAACCGTTAGAATTAATTGCGGCAACCGACATATTTTCATCAAGACAAGCGTAATATACGTCGCCCGAAATTGCATAATCACCGATTGTTTTTGCCTTGGACAAATCGATGTATTTAAGGCTTGATGTATTATAGAATGCCATCTTGCCAAGTTCGGCATTATCGCCTAAAGTAACGGTTTCAAGGCTTGCAGCGTTGGAAAAGGCGCACTCACCTATTACGGCATTTTTACCAATAGTAAGTGAAGTAAGGGGTGATGAGAAT
>CAYOVQ010000010.1:0-18166 GCA_964407485.1 uncultured Ruminococcus sp. | reverse complement strand
AGAAACGTCACTTTCTATGCTCATTTATAAGTACGAGGCACTACTTGCTGCAAACTCGGGCGATAAAGAATTTATATTAAATGAAATTCGCGAACTTTACGGATATATGTTAGATAAGGGCGCTACTACTTTCTGGGAAACCATAGAAGGTGAAGCCGATTTTGGCGGCGCTGGTAGTCTTTGCCACGGCTGGAGTGCATTACCTGTGTATTACTATCATAAATTTGCAAAAGAGAATTAAACAATTCACAAGGCAAAAATATAAGTCACTGCTAAAAAAAGCAGTGACTTAATTATATAGTAATTATGCATTGAGAATTACTTCATAAGTTCATCTGTAAGACGTAAAATTTCGGGCGCGATTTTTTCGCGTTCTTTTTTTAATGTTCTGTTGTAAACGGGGTAGGCAGCGGCTACAAGCGCTATGCCTACAATGCCTATGGAAACACCTGCAATATACATAATAGTTGTCTGCCATACCAATACGCAACTCATACCTATACCTAAAACAAGCGTCCCTATAACACCTATAATAATTGAATTCATAGTTGCTTTGTCGTAAACATTGCGGTCAAGACGGCGAAGCAAAGCCATTTTATCCTCTTCAGCAGGCGCATATTTTTTGCGTATGTTTTTAATTTCTTCCTGCTCTCGCGCCGAGTAGGTATAACTAAAAGTCTGATTTTTTTTCTTGTTCTCCATAATTCTTCTCCAAAATTTTAATCTCTTTAAATGATTTAACTATCATATACACCGACATCACAACCACGGCAACGCTTACACCTGCACCTGTAAGCGCTATCATAAGCCATTTGTTTTGAGGATTCATATCGGCGCCAAACTGCGAAAACATTGCAGTTTCAAGGTTAAGCATTGAAACCAGTGCTGCCGACAACGCTATAACCTTTGTTATAGTCATAACGGGACTTCCGTGTTTGCGGTATTTTACAAGGTCAATAATGGCATGTGTTGTTATATAAAAGGTATAACCCGCCATTATGTAAATTAATATGCCGTGATAGTTATAACCCTTATTTTGATAAAGTATCATCATTACCGCACCCGACAGTGCAAAGTTAATGCTTAAAAGTATTGACGAGCAAAGCACTGTCCGTTTAAGTTCACCGAGTCGGTTTTCTCCCAATTTTACTTTTCTTACGTAGCGTACTAACAAAAATCGCATTACAGCAAGAATAGTGTAATAAAAAGCCAGCACTGCAAACCATATAGAACGGTAAAGTATAAATGACAGAATGTTCAATGCTACATATAACAGGTTTACACCTAAAGATGTATACAGAGATATGTGGGTACGAAAAGTGGCATCTGTCATATATCGGTGACCTATGGGATTGTCGTATATCTTTTGTTTTATTGTTTTATATTGTTTTGGTAACACAAGACTCAAAAAGATACAAATTACCGACAGTGTGTAAAAAGCAACTACGTAAGAGGCATAGGCTATTGGCGATTCTTCAAGTCCTTTTATAAAGATAAATATCAATGCCACGGAACTAATTAGGGTAAGAAGTATCGTAAGCCATATGGGTGGAAACAGCATTTTTTTGAAAAATTTTTTCCACTGCATACTAACCCCTCCGTATTCTTACTGTAAATGTGGTGCCCACGCCTACGGCGCTTTCAACGCCGATTTCACCGTGCAGAATATCGATAACTCTTTTAACAAGCGCCAGACCTAAACCGTTGCCCTTTGTCGAGTGTGAGGTGTCTCCCTGATAAAATTTTTCAAATATATGCGCGCCTGTGTCGCTTGTCATACCGCAACCCGTGTCGCTTATTTTTACAAAAGCGTGATGCGGTGTAGCGGTAAGCGAAATGGTCACCTTGCCGCCGCTTTCTGTAAATTTAAACGCGTTAGAGAACAGATTGTTCCACACAAGTGATAAAAGTTCGGCATCTGCGCAGATGTTAATGTTTTCGGCAATATCGGTGTCAATTTCAATGTTTGACTTTTCCCACACGTTTTCGTACCGCAAAAGACATTCACACAACTGTTCGCCTAAATCAAATTCAGAAATTTCGGGGTAAATCTGCTGATTTTCAAGACGGTTGAGTTTTAAAATATTTGTAATCATATCTGCCATACGACGACTGCTGTCGGTAACGCCTTTTGCATACTCAATGCGTTTTTCATAACTTAAATCAGGCGACTGTAAAAGTGTGCCGTAATTTTGCATAACAGCAAGCGGAGTCTTCATTTCGTGCGATACGTTGGCAACAAAGTCGGTGCGAAGTGTTTCGACACTGCCTAACTCCTTTGCTAGTTTGTTAAAGCAGTCAATAACCTCGTTAAAAGAATCGTCTGCACCAAATCGGCTTTGCGGTTTTATTCGCGCGGAAAAATCGCCCTGCATAATTTTTTCTGCCGCCTGTGTTATGCGTTTTATAGGTCGTTCAACCGTAAGTTTACGGCGCACAGCGTCAAGGGTGGTAAAAAGCAGACTTATAAGTGTAGCGTTTAAAAAAGTAACTTTTGCGGCGGAGGAAATATTTTCGTTTGTAAGCGTTATGCCCAAATCGCTTGATAGGGTAGACACAAAAAGCATTATGCAACAGGTAATAACAAAAGCAACAAGTAAAAAGAATACCAAAAAGTGATTTATTGCCTTTAAAACAGCGCGTGTTTTATTGCCTTTTTTCACTTGATCACCGCCTTGTATCCAAGACCGTGAACGGTAACTATCTCAAAATCATCGCAAGAGGCAAGTTTTGAGCGAAGTTTTGTCATATAAACATCAACGGCTCTCGGCGCGGTATCGGTATCGGCATCCCAGAATTCATCCATAAGTTGCATTCGGGTAAAAGTCTTTTTAGGATAAGACAGCAATTTATAAAGAATAGAAAATTCGCGGTTGGTAAGAGAAATTTCCTCATCATTCAGATACGCTGTATGTTCATCGGCATCCATAACAAATTTTCCTATTTCTAACTTGCGGCTTTGCGCAATTTTTGCGCGGCGCAGTAATGCGCCTATACGCAAAAACAACTCGTCAAGGTCGATAGGCTTTACCATATAATCGTCAACACCGATTCTGAACCCGCGTTGCTTTGACGCTATATCGTCGCGCGCGGTCATAAACAAAATCGGTATATCTGAATTTAGTTCACGCACATTTTTAGCAAGTTCAAAACCGTCAATACAGGGCATCATAATGTCGGATACTATAAGGTCGAAAATGTTTTCATAAAGCGCGTCATAGGCTTCATTTGCATTAAGACAACCCACCGCTTCATAACCGCTGTGATTTAAAAAAGAACAGACTGTTTTGTTTAAATCGCGGTCATCCTCTACCACTAATATCTTAAACATGACTATACCTCCAACATTTTATCTTATTATACAGCATAACAGCAAAATGTTAAAGTTTTGTTTATGTTTTAAAAGCGAGACGCTTTTTGCGCCTCGCTTTAGTGTGTATAAAAAATTACTTATCGCCTTTTGCGGCATCAATACGAGCATCGGCTTCTGCCTTGCGGCGGTTGGCTTGGACAATCTGTTCGTCACGCTCTGCCTGCATCATAGCCTTGCGGCGTTCGGGGTCGCCCATAGCCTTGGCTTCTTCCCATTGAACTTTAGATTCTGCTTTTGCAGCAGCAAAATTTGCCTTGTCAACCTCATATTGTGCTTTCGCACTTTCTTTCATATCGCTAAAAGCGCCTTTTAAAAATTTTTTAATACCCATTTTGGTTACCTTAACCTTTCATAATTTCATCGCTTAATGCGATTATTTTGTCTGCATATTTTTTACGGCGTGAGCCGAGAATGCCTTTATATAGGGGATAGTTAACAATAGCCAATCCCAAACCTATAATACCTATTATAACGCCGTAGAGCATATTGTTCTCAATGCTCAAGGTTGCGCCTATATCGGTCATTACAAGGCTCATACCGCTACCCATAATTATTGCGGCGATACTGCCAAAGATAATGCTAAACACGTTTATCGGGCGCCTAACCTTTGTATCAAGTTTTTTTAATTCATCAAGTTGAGTGTTTTCTTTTTCGGTGTACTGGGTGCGTATTTTTTGCACCAGAAATTCCTGATCATTCTTGTTCATAACGTTTACCTCTTTTCGCATTTTACAAATGTATTTTACGGCGGCGATGTTTTTAAATGTTTTAAAAAATGTTTCTAAAATATTAAAAACAACATCCTGCTAATTTTAATCAGCAGGATGTTTTCTCTTGTTAATCATATATTTAATTAATAATATCAAATACCAAATTAAAACGGCGCCAACACAAAGCGGAAAGAGGATATTGCCTGTTTTTGTGTATAAAGTTTCTTCTTTGCAAAAAGAAACTTTGTCAATAATAACGCCTCGCTCGTTTATATCAAGTTCATTGATAACGTTACCGCGACTGTCAATAACGGCAGATATACCCGAATTTGCCGAACGCACAAGATAGCGACCGTTTTCAACGCTTCTGAAAACGCCGTGCGCAAGATGCTGGTACATTGCAGGCGAATCTTTAAGCCAAGAATCGTTTGTAATCTCAACCATAAGATTTGTGCCGTCAAGCACGCTTTGTCGGGTAAGTTCGGGGTATATGCTTTCAAAGCATATAATATTGCCTATCGCGCCGCCGTCTAACTGCATAACCGCGGTGCTGTCGCCCGATATATAATCGTCTTCTATAATGTTAAGTTGTGTCAAGAACGGAAACAGTTTAGAAAGCGTTTTTTGGTACGGCATATACTCGCCAAAGGGAACTAACTGTCTTTTGGTATATGTTGCTTTAACTCCGTCTTTGTCTACAAGCAAAGAATTGTTTGTATTGTATTTGTCAGATTTTAAAAGTATACCCGCAAGAATAGGCGCGCCTATTTCGTCCGATAGTTTTTTGTATTGTTTTAACGATTTTTCGCTTTTGTATACTTTAGGCACAGCGCTTTCGGGCCATAAAACTATATCGACATCATCGGTAATATTTTCTTTTGTTAGTTGCGAATAAACATCGTAACAGATCGTATCGCCGTCGCTATCCCACTTTTCATCCTGCGGTACGCTTGCCTGAACAGTCATAACGGTAAATTCATTGCCGTTTTGCGCCTGATTAATTCTTACTAACCCAAAACCTAAATTTGAGCAAAAGATAAAGACCGCTACTATTGCCGCGACAGTACGTTTTTTAGGCGGATACAAAAAAGCCAATGCAAGCAGTGCGTTAAATGTAAGCAGCAACATATCAACACCGTCAATGCCAAAAAGCGATGCCGATTGTATTAACGCGGTGGCTTTATATTGTCCAAGTGACACTCTTGCCCACGGAAACGAAAGTTCGCCTATTTCGGTAAGTTTTTGGGCGGCAAGTATGCCTAATATAGCGACCGCTGATAAAAGGCAAGGATTTTTACTTGTTTTGCTTACAATGTGACAGAAAACGGTAGGTATGCACCAAAGTGCACCGTGAACAGCGCTTATGCCAAACCATGCAAGCAACACCACCGCTACAGACGAGCCGTCGGTAAGATTTACATAGTCAAGCGGATAAAACCATAAAAACCAATAGTAAATACAAATGTGATAGATAAAACCAAATAAAAATCCGCGTCCTATCGCATAGCGAAATCTATCACCCGATGCGGTAATTATTACGAAAAAAAGCGGCACAAAGGACACCCATGAGAGCCAAAAAAGACTTGAAAAGGTAAGCGGCAATGCCGACAGTATGGCACTAATTATAATTAAAACAGTAGGTTTTGTTATGAATTTTTTAAATTTCATTGTCTGCCGCCTCCTTTTTAAAATTTAGCATATTATATCACATGTTTTTAATATTTTCCACTTAAATTATTTTAAATAAGATTTTAGTCCCTAATTTAATTGACTTTTAAAAAATTATATATTATATTTAATTTAATAAAATAGCCGTTACGGAGGGTTTGATTATGAATTTTTATGAAAAATTGACAGCAAATTATCCAAGACAGGAGACCGATAAATTTTTTGACGTATTAAAGGACAGAAAATTTAACGGTTGGCTGGATGACAGCCTTAATCTTATTACCAATATGCAACTTCGTGATGTAGAGATGTGGCGCCTTTTTGTAGAGCAGTTCCGTACAAATCCTGATATTGTTGATGCAGGCTGGCGCGGTGAATTTTGGGGTAAGATGATGCGTGGCGCATGCTTTGTTTATTCTTATTCAAAGGACAAGGCGCTTTTTGATGTGCTTAAAGACTCTGTAGCAGATATGATGACCGCGCAGGATGAACTCGGTCGCATTAGTACATACAGCGTTGAAAAAGAATTTGACGGCTGGGACCTTTGGAGCCGCAAATATGTTTTGCTTGGTATGCAGTATTTTGTAGAAGTCTGTGACGATCAAGAATTTAATGCAAAAGCAATTGACTGTATGAAAAAGCAGGTTGATTATCTTACAAGTAAAATTGGCTGGTCGGGCGAAGGCAAATTGCAGATCACCCGCCTTACACGTCATTGGCGCGGACTTAACTCTTCTTCTATTTTGGAGCCGATCGTTCGTCTTTATTCACTTACGGGCGAAGATAAATATTTGGATTTTGCCGATTATATTGTTGCTTGCGGTGGTATGGACGTTGAAAACGTGTTTGAGCTTGCTTACCGCGATGAAATGCATCCGTATCAGTACCCCGTAACCAAGGCTTATGAAATGACCTCCTGCTTTGTAGGTCTTTTAGAGTATTACCGTATTCGTAAAAACGAAAGACATCTGACTGCAATAATAAACTTTGCAAATCGCATTTTAGAGGATGACTTTACCGTTATAGGTTCAGCAGGTTGCACACACGAGTTGTTTGACCATTCTACCGTGCGTCAGGCAAACCCCGACCGCGGTGACCCACGCGCTCAGGAAACCTGCGTAACGGTAACCTTGATGCAGTTTTTCTATCAGCTTAACCTTATTACAGGTGATCCAAAATATATCGATGCGTTTGAGCGTTCACTTTATAATGGATATTTAGGCGCCGTTAATACTGATGATGCCATTGATACGACAGCGGCAAAATTGTATCCTGAACTTACAATGGTACCGATGCCATTTGACAGTTATAGCCCGCTTACCCCAGGTATTCGCGGTAACGGTACGGGCGGACTTAAACCGTTTGTTGACGGCAGATACTACGGTTGTTGCATATGTATAGGTGCGGCAGGCATAGGTGTTGCGATGAAGACTGCAGTGCTTACAAGTAAATCGGGTGTTGTTGTAAATCTGTTTGAAAAGGGCGAGATTACACAACCGCTTGCAAACGGCGACAATGTTACACTTGATATTGATACCGCTTACCCTGTAGACGGTAATGTTAAGATTGCTGTTGATACCGATTGTAATGAAGAATTTGAAATTCTTATCCGTAACCCCGAATGGAGTAAAAACACAAGCGTTACCGTAAACGGCAAGGTTATTACAACCACGAATGGATATATTTCAATTTACCGCAAGTGGTCAAAGGGCGACGTTATCGAGGTTAATTTTGAAATGCTCGCAAAGGCTATCTACCCGATTCCTTACGGCAGTCAGATTTTGATGAACAAGGTTGTATGGGGCGCTAACTGTATGTGCCCGACCTTTGATAAAGAGCATCCGTCTACCAAAAATCATATCGCAATTCAGTACGGTCCTTTAATGCTCGCGCAAGAAAACCGACTTGGATACAGCGTTGACGATGCCGTAAGCGTAAAGGTAGAGGAGGATGGATACATCGATATTGTTATCCCCGAAACAAAAACCGCTCCGTATGCGTGTGCCTTTGAAGCAAAAATTCCCACCACTGACGGCGACTATTTCACCGTAACAGACTATGCTTCGGCGGGCAAATTGTGGACAGAAGAGAGCAAGATGGCAGTTTGGTTTAACACAAAATAAATTTTCAAAAAAACTACTGCCGCTATATTTATAGCGGCAGTATGTGTTTTTGAAAAGAGGATTATTATGGAAGTTAGATTATCTGACACCGCCTGATTTTGAAAAATTTGGTGCGTGAAGAACAACTTTGCATATTGCCTATAGTTGTCTTGAGCGACACGGCGACCATTTGCCTTTTGGTACTGATGCTCTTGGTTGCCACAATATTTGTGTTCGCGCGGCGCAAAAAGAAAATTGCGTTGTGTTTCCTACATATTGGTTTGGACAGGTACACGAGGCAGCTTGTTTTACAGTAAGATAAAAGAAAAGGTAAAATAATTAAATGATTTATACTTTAACCTTTAATCCCGCGATAGATTATTACATTACAGTTGATGATTTAAAAGTCGGAGCAGTAAACCGAACAAGAACCGAACAAATGCGTTTTGGTGGCAAGGGAATAAATGTATCACTTGTTTTAAAAGAACTTGGCGTGAAATCGGTGGCACTTGGGTTTGTTGGCGGCTTTACAGGTGATGCGCTCGAAAGTCATTTAAAGCAAAACGGTATCCAATGCGATTTTGTAAGAATTGCAGGCAATACACGAATTAATGTGAAGTTAAACGATACCGATATAAATGCCGCAGGCCCCGATATATCGCAAGAAGAAATCAACGAACTTTATAAAAAGTTAGACAGTATTAAAAGCGGCGACTTTCTGGTGCTTTCGGGTAGCGTACCAAAGAGTTTACCCCTAAACACATACAAAATTATAATTGAACGTTTTAAAAACAAAGATATAAATTTTGTAATTGATGCCGAAAAAGAATTGTTACTTAGCGCCTTAAAATATAAACCTTTTTTAATAAAACCCAATCATCACGAACTCGGTGAAATGTTTGACACCAGAATAACCGATTTTGAAACTGCACTTTTATATGCTGAAAAATTGCAGGATATGGGCGCTAAAAATGTCTTGGTGTCTATGGGCAAAATGGGTGCTGTTTTGATTGATGAAAATGGCAAAAGCCACACTGCAACTGCACCAAATGGTGATGTAATAAGTTCCGTAGGTGCGGGCGATAGCGCCATAGCGGCGTTTTTACGCAATTATTTATACGACCAAGGATATAAAAACAGCTTAAAGCTTGCGGTAGCCGCAGGAAGTGCCACGGCATTTAGCGACGGACTTGCAACCAAAAATAATATAGAAAAAATATTTGGAGAAATGATATGAGATATGTTTTTATGAGATTTCCTGAAGGAAAAGGAAAGTGTGTAACGCTTAGTTACGATGACGCCAGAAAAAGCGATATCCGTTTGTCCGATTTATTACAAAAGTATGGACTCAAATGCACCTTTAATGTAACGGGTGAAAAATTCAGAGTGCCGAAACAAAATCTTACGGCAGACGAGATAAGAGAATATATTATCGACCGTGGTCACGAGATAGCGCTTCATAATTACAACCATCGCGCGTCGGGTACATTGCGTCCTATTGAAGGCATACGCGAAGCGCTTGAAAACCGCATTGAGCTTGAACAAGAGTTTGATATGATAATTCGTGGTATGGCATATCCCGACAGCGGAATACAGATTTTTGCAAATCCGGATTATACATACGAAAAGGTTAAAAATTATTTAACCGAGCTTGATGTTGCTTACGCGCGCACCACTGTACCCGATAAAAGCTTTAATCTGCCTACCGATTGGCATAACTGGAAGCCTACCACCCATCACGATCGTGATAACCCGCTTGGTCTTATTGATCAGTTTTTGAGTATCGACCTTTCAGAGAGTGTGTATATAGCATCTCGCCGTTCAAGACTCTTTTATTTGTGGGGTCACAGCTTTGAATTTGACAACAATAACAACTGGGATCACGGCGAAGAGGTCTTTAAAAAACTGTCGGGTCACGACGATATATGGTACGCAACAAATATAGAGATTTACGACTACGTACAGGCGTATAATTCGCTGATTTACTCGGCTGATGGCACACGGATTTACAATCCTACATTAAAATCAGTCTGGCTCGATATTGACAAAACGGTATATGAAATCAAATCGGGAGAGACACTAAAACTTTAAAATATTAAAACGGCGGACTGTGGCACACTTCCTTACGAAGTGTGCCACAGTTATATTCGCTTATGTCGAGTGATATTGTTACGCAGTGGTATTATGCTACGCGTAAGGCAAAATATCACGAAAAAGCAGAGCAATTATTTTGCTCTGCTTTCTTTTTTTTATCAATGGTCTCCCATCCACCGTTTTTTATATTTTACACCTTTTTGGGTATACTTAATAAAAAGTATAAAAGAGGATTTATATGGAAATTGTAAAAGTTATTCTTACTTCAATACTGTCGGTTGTGACACTGTTTATAATTGCAAAGGTAATAGGACACAAACAAATGTCTCAACTTGATTTTTTTGATTATATTACAGGCATTACAATAGGCTCTATTGCTGCAGAACTTGCTACTGAACTCGAAAAACCGTGGAAACCGCTTATTGCTATGATAATTTACGGTGCAGTAGCTGTCATACTAACCGTCATAACAAGCAAACTTCCCAAAATGCGAAAATTTATTAACGGTACACCTACTGTAATTATGAATAACGGAAAATTGTACCGAAAAAATATGAAAAAAGCAAAACTTGACCTCAGCGAGTTTATGGTAATGTGTAGGCAAGAGGGATATTTTGATTTAAACGATATTGCGGTTGCTGTATTTGAATATAACGGTAGACTAACCGTTTTGCCCAAGTCTACTAAACGACCCGTAAATCCTGCCGATATAAACGTTGTACCAAATCCCAACAGTATAAGCACCGAGATTATTATGGATGGCAGAATTTTGCATGAAAATCTTAAAAGAATAGGGCTTGATTTAAACTGGCTTAAAAAGGAATTAGCGGTACAGGGATATAAAACCGAAAAAGAAATATTTTTAGGTATCTGCGACCAAAACAACCAATTTACAATTTATAAAAGCAATTAAAAGGCAGAGGTTCTGGTATGAACCTATCTGCCTTTTAAACATTTTGTAAATTTTTGTAATATGCTACTGCGAGTTCGTCGCACCGTTCATTTTCAGGGTGACCTGCGTGACCTTTTACCCAATTAATTGTAACATCGTGAATTTTAAGAAGTTCTAAAAGTTGTTCCCATAAATCAGGATTAAGCGCGGGTTTTTTGTCGGCTTTGCGCCAGCCGTTTTTTTGCCACGATACCGCCCAGCCCTTACCAATGCCGTCAGACACATATTTTGAGTCTGTGGTAAGTGTCACTTTGCAAGGTTCTTTAAGTTGACCAAGCGCCTTGATAACCGCTGTAAGTTCCATACGGTTGTTGGTGGTGTCGCGTTCGCCGCCCGAAAGTTCTTTTTCACGTCCGTTATAGCGAAGCACCGCGCCCCAGCCGCCAGGACCTGGGTTGCCCGAACACGCACCGTCGGTAAATATTTCTACAAACTTCATATCGTTACCCTTAATACTTTCTAAAACTGCCTATTACCTTGCCAAGCACCATAGGATTTTCGGGGTAAATGGGTGAAAAATCGGGATTTTCGGGCATAAATATTACCTGTGAGCCTTTTATAAGCAGTCTTTTAACGGTGGCTTCATCGCCGTCCATACCTATGATTATATCACCGCTACGGCAGGGCGCATTTTTGTCGGCAACTACAATATCGCCGTCAAGTATACCTGCGTCACGCATACTAAAACCTACAACCTTAAGCGCAAAAAGGCCCTCGGCATCTTTGGTGGGGTAGGGTATATAGTCTTCAATCTGCTCTACTGCCAATATCGGTTGACCTGCGGTAACGCGACCAACCAGCGGCACCATAGATGCATCAAAATCATTTTCAAGTCTTATTGCGCGTGAATATTTTGCATCACGAATAATATAGCCGTACTCTTCAAGCGCGTTTAGTATCGCGTGTACGGTAGATGTCGAGCGAATGCCCGTTGCTGCACAAATCTCACGCACTGTGGGTGGGATGCCGTTTTGCATTTTCTTAACAAGAAAATTATAAACCGCCTCTTGATTTTTGCTTAAAGGAGTTTTTTTCATAGCATATACCTCGCCGAACATTTATTCGATTTATTATAGCATAGGTATATATATGTTTTCAAGAGTCTTTTTTGTTTTTTGCAAAAAGTTCTTTTATTCCAAGTAAAATCAAAAAACCGCCAAATAATTTTGCGGTAAAGTTTCCGCCTATGATATCGGTTAAAAAGAAACCTGCCGCCGCGCCTATAATACCGCCTGCGGCTATTGGTAGGGTGATTTTCCACTTTATTTGTTTTTTTAATGCGTAAATTATAACCGCCGCAGTGGCTATAGGTATAAAGAAAAGCAGATTGATGCCCTGCGCGTGCAATTGTTCTACATTTTGAAAAACCGTAAGATATATTATAAGCACGGCGCCGCCGCCGAGACCCATACCTCCTATAATTCCTGAAAAAAGCCCTGCTAAAAGGGCGCCGAT
This sequence comes from uncultured Ruminococcus sp., assembly GCA_964407485.1. Taxonomy (GTDB): domain Bacteria; phylum Bacillota; class Clostridia; order Oscillospirales; family Acutalibacteraceae; genus UBA737. The sequence continues at coordinate 5,812 of CAYOVQ010000010.1, read as the reverse complement.
GTTCATCTCATCAGCAGGCGAATGCCTGCGTATATCATAAAGGCGGCAAATATTTTTTGAAGCCATTTGTTAGAGAACTTTTTAAGCAGAAAAGTGGCGATGACAGACCCTATAAGTCCTGTTGGTATAAAGTTAAAACTGTCGCTTAACTGCACCGAACCTTTTACAAGATACAATATGGCGCTGATTACGGTAATAGGCAGTATTACCGCTACCGCGTTTGAATGCGCACTTTTTTGATTAAGGCCTGATTTTTTTAGAAGCGGAACCGCAATCATACCGCCTCCCGCACCAAATACACCGTTTACAAGCCCAACTGCTACACCAAGAAAAGCGGGTTTAATATATTTTTTAATGTTTTTCAAACAAATCACCAAGAATATTTTTGCCACATATACATAAAAAATGCTATTGTAATATATAAAATAAAATGGTATAATATAATGAATTTGTATGCAAATTCATAAAAATTGCGGAGTGGTTTTATGTTTACTGAAATAAAAGGACTTAAAACTGAATATGAAATTTTTGGAACGGGAAGTATTCCTGTGTTGTTGCTTCACGGATGGGGTGCATCGTTTGATACCTACCGCGGTATTGCATCGGCGCTTTCTGACAGATGTACACTTTATGCCGTAAATTTTCCGGGCTGCGCAAATAGTGAAACAATGGGCGAGCCCTGGGACGTAGACGACTACTGCGATTTTGTTTTAGAGTTTATGAGCAAAATGGGGCTTGAAAACCCCATAATTATGGGACATTCTCATGGCGGCAGAGTAACAATGAAACTTGTAGCCGACGGCCGTGTAAACCCACCAAAAATCGTTTTGCTTGACGCGGCGGGGCTTATACCTAAAAAGAGTTTCAAACAAAAAATGCGCGCTCGTAATTTTAAGATGATTAAAAAGGTTTTAACGTTACCTGTACTTAAAAATCACACCGAGGGTTTGCTTAATAAGGCACGCGCGCATTACGGCTCTGCTGATTACAATGCCGCGCCCGAGGTGCTACGTAAAACCTTGGTAAAGTTGGTTAATACCGATATTCGAGATATATTACCGAATATAAAATGTCCGACATTGCTTATCTGGGGTGAAAATGATACCGCAACACCGCTTGAAGACGCAAAAACAATCGAAAGCCTTATTTCTGATTCGGGACTTTGCGTAATAAAAGGTACGGGGCACTTTTCTTTCTGCGAAAAGCCGTATGAGGCGCACGCGATACTTCGCAGTTTTATTAAATAAAATTGAGGTAAATTTATGCCGTATATTACTTTCTTTACACTGCTTTTTGCGGCGGCAAGCGGAATATTTTCGCTTTATCGCCAACTGCAAATGCTACAGCAAAACTCATATTTTCCGTCAAGATATTTTGCTTGGTTAAAAAACTCTTATGGTACTGCACTTGCCGTGTCGGCACTTGGATATTGTGGGTTAACCTTTAGCCTGCTTACGCAAAAAAATATTTTATCACTTGTAGTTTCAATCGTTTTTTTGATAATAAGGATTCTTTTGTGTGTTGACACAAGTAAAAAATCAATTAAAAAACTTGTGTTTACCGCGCGCATAAAAAGGCTTTATATTACGGCAATTCTGCTTTTGGGCGGACTGCTGATGATATGCTCGTTTACACATTTAGCGCCTGTGCTTAACGTTTGTAGAACTGTATTGATGCTGCTTTCGATTATATCGCCTGCATTGGTGTTTGTTATCTGGGCAATTACCTATCCAATAGAAAAAACCGTAGCAAAATGGTATATAAACGATGCAAAACGAATTTTAAAATCACACAAAAATTTAATCGTAATAGGTATTACGGGTAGTTACGGTAAAACAACAACAAAATTCATTTTAAACCGAATTTTAAGCGAAAAGTTTAATACGGTCTGCACACCGCAAAGTTTTAATACACCAATGGGCGTTGTACGAACTATACGCACATATCTAAAACCGCAGACACAGGTGTTTGTGTGTGAAATGGGCGCAAAAAACGTTGGAGACATAAAAGAGGTATGCGATATCGCAAACCCCGATTATGCTATTATCACCTCGGTTGGTGAGCAACATCTTGAAACCTTTAAGTCGGTAGACAATGTGTTTAAAACCAAGTTTGAACTTGCAGATGCTGTCGCCAAAAAAGGCGGTATCACACTCGCTAATCTTGACAGCGAGGGTATAAAAGCGCGCAAAGATAGCCGTGACGATGTAGTATATTTTGGTGAGGGTACAAAATATTCGGCGCAAAACATTGTTTGCGGCGAAGAGGGAACAACCTTTGATTTGTGCCTTGACGGTGTTTGCTTTACAGTCAGCACACGCCTTTTGGGACTTCACTCGGTAAGCGATATTTTAGCGGCTGCGGCTATGGCGCACATTTTGGGTGTTAGTGAAAATGATATTAAATTTGCAATCGGTTCGCTAAAGCCTACCGAGCACCGACTTGAACTAAAGTCCTATGTGAACGGTTCATTACTTATAGATGATGCATACAACTCTAACCCCGAGGGCTGTCTTGAAGCAGTAAGGGTATTAGGTTCGTTTGATGGTAAGAAAAGGGTTATTATTACACCTGGGCTTATCGAACTTGGCAGCCGTGAATACGACTGCAACTACGCATTGGGCCTTGAAGCGACAAAGCACTGTGATATAATAATTCTTGTAGGGCAAAATCGTTCAAAGCCTATGATGGATGCTATAAATACTACTGAATTTAACAAAGAAAACGTTTACGTTGTATCAAGTTTTAAAGAGGCTATGGAAATTTACACCCCAATGGCAAACCGCGACAGCGTAGTTTTATTAGAAAACGATTTACCTGACAATTATTTAAACTGATTAGAGGTTTTAATTATGAAAACAAATATAGCAGTATTTTTTGGTTGCCGCAGCGTTGAACATGAGGTATCAATTATCTCTGCAGTGCAGGCTATGCGCGCAATAAACCGCGAAAAGTATGACGTTACACCCGTTTATGTTGCAAAAGACGGTGGTATGTATACGGGCGATAACCTTTTTGAGATAGAAAATTATCGCGATATGCCCGAACTTTTAAAGGGCGCAAAGGCTGTTACGTTTTTAAAAGCAGGCGACAAGGTTGTAATGCATTATCTTGAACAGAAGATGTTCAAAAAGATGCCCGATGTATCGGTTGACCTTGCATTTCCCGTGGTTCACGGCACCAACTGTGAAGACGGTACTATGGCAGGTTACTTTGAGTTTTTGGGGCTGCCGTATATCAGTTGTGACATTATCTCCGCCGCCGTTGGTATGGATAAGGCTGTGTTTAAAGACGTTTTAAAATCGGCAGGTCTACCAGTGCTTGACTGTATAAAATTCAGAGCGAGAGAATATACGCTGGATAAAGAAACTGTTACAAATAAAATAAAGGCAGAAATCGGTTTTCCGCTTATTGTAAAGCCTGTGAATTTGGGTTCGAGCGTTGGTATAACCAAGGTAAATGGCGAAGCAGAACTTGACGAGGCAATTCGTCTGGGCATTAGCTTTTCGGACACTATTCTTGTCGAAAAGGCTATAACCTCTCTTCGCGAGATTAATTGCTCGGTTTTGGGTGACAGTGACGAGTGTGAGGCATCGGTCCCAGAAGAGCCGTTTATGAATGACGAAATTCTGTCTTACGAGGATAAATATTTAGGCGGCGGCAAAAGCGGTGAAGCATCTAAAGGTATGGCATCGTTAGGACGTAAAATTCCTGCTGATTTAGATGAGGCTAAATCAAACGAAATCCGCGACCTTTCTTGCCGTATATTTAAGGCGATAGGCGCCAGCGGCGTAGTTCGTATAGACTTTTTGCTTGATAACGATACAGGTAGAGTTTACGCAAACGAAATCAATACAATCCCAGGTTCACTTGCCTTTTATTTGTGGGAGGCGACTGGTCTTAAATATACCGATATGATTGACCGTCTTGTTGAAATCGCATTCCGCAGACAGCGAAATCGCGACAATCTTACCTTTACCATTGACACAAACATCTTATCGGGTGTGTCTTTTGGTAGCAAAGGCGCCAAAGGGGCAAAGTTTTAAATGACGGCATTGCTTATTAAACTGTTTGTAAAAAATCCCAATGATACAAAAAGCATTTCGGCGCGAAACCGTTACGGTAATTTGGGCAGCGCGGTAGGCATTGGCGCAAACGTGCTGTTAAGTATTATAAAAATCACAATCGGATTTATTACGTCAAGCCTTTCGGTTACTGCAGACGGTTTTAACAATCTTGCAGATGTAGGCTCGTCGGTGGTTACGTTAATAGGCTTTAAGTTGGCAGGCAAGCCCGCCGACCGTGACCATCCATTCGGTCACGGCAGAATGGAGTATATTTCGGCATTTATAGTATCGTTTTTAATACTGCTTGTAGGGTTTGAACTGTTTACCGATTCTGTCGGCGCGTTAATTGACGGTACGGCATCGCCCGTATTTTCAACAACCACAATAGCAGTGCTTATAATTTCTATACTTGTAAAATTATGGTTGTTTTTCTTTAATCGCAAAGTAGGCAAAATCATAGATTCATCGGCGCTTGTCGCTACCGCAAAAGACAGTCTTAACGACTGTATAGCAACGGGCGCAATTTTGGCGGCTGCAATTATCACAAATTTTGTGAAACTGCCCTTTAATCTTGATGCCGTTATGGCAATCGGAGTGGCTTTGTTTATACTCTGGTCGGGTTTTTGCTCGGCAAAAGATACCCTTGACGAAATTTTAGGTGGTCCGCCCGAACCCGAACTTATAAAGGATATAAACGACACCATTTTAAGTTTTGAAGAATTTCACGGTATACACGACCTAATTGTCCACAACTACGGTCCGGGCAGACAGTTTGCATCTGTTCACGTAGAGGTGCCGCATAACGCGGATATTGTTGCCTGTCACGAAAAAATAGATATTTGTGAAAAACTTATCGTTGAAAAACTGGGGGTTAACCTTGTTATACATATGGACCCCATTGATACCGATGATGAGGCGGTTACCGTAGCGCGCGACAAAATAGTAAAAATATTAAAGGATATCGACCCTAAACTGTCATTGCACGATTTTAGAATGACTCCCGCGGGAGATACTCGCACCAATCTGATTTTTGATGTGGTTATACCGTCGGAGTTAAAGCTTGGCGAAAACGAACTTAATGATATAATCTGTCAAAAAGCGCACGAAACTGATAAAACTTACGTATGTGTAATAACCTTTGACCGCGATTTTACGGGTCAATAATGTGCAAGTTGCGTAAGCGACAACAATATTTTCTGTCGCAAAGCGCTGTTGACATTCTTTCTTAAATCTTGTATAATGGTAGTAAAGAATAAGGGAAAGGGTGTTTATAATGATTTTTAAATTTTGCACACGAAAAAAGTCTGTGCAAAGCTTTTTTGAATTAAATAAAATATATTCGCCCGATAAATCTTGCCTCAAAATTTGCGCAGACTAAGACTTTGAACTAAAAAGTTTTAGTTTGCGATTTTTTATTTAATTATAATAAAAAAATAAAATTTTGAGGTGATAAAATGACTGTACATAGTAAGAAAATAATTTCTGTTTTAATTTGTTTTGTATTGTTGTTGACTTGCGGCTTTTTCACAAATATGCAAGTTGATGCTTGCGGAAATTACATAGTTTGGGAAAATCATGCAAAATTAATAGATGGTGTCGGTAGTTATGGCGACCATGTAAGATATTATTGGATAGATAGTTCGGCATCCGGCGAAACAAGCCGAATTTCACAAGCACGATACGATTGGGTTAATACAACCCAGTTGACAACTTCAATTCTCATTAGGCAAATTAGTACGCAGTCA
>CAYOVQ010000009.1:0-18669 GCA_964407485.1 uncultured Ruminococcus sp. | reverse complement strand
GCTTTATAAAACCGTTTACTATCTGGTCGCATATAGGTACACCGCTTTTAAAATCCAGTTGAAACATTGCGCACCTCCTATTGTATAAGTGTACTATTACGATTGGTACAGTTATACAATAGCATAATATATCATTTTTGTCAACCGCATTCTAAAAAAATTAATAATTTCTTAAAAAAATCCTGCAATGAACCATACTTTTCATTGCAGGATTTGATATTAATCTAAAATTCCTTCCATAAGGTCGGCTTTTTCGAGAGTGTTACCGTCAAATCTGACGGTCTTGATTTCATAAGCGCCAAACCGTATGGTAAGTTCTTTATCACAAAAAGAAATGTTGCAACTTTGCCCTTGGGTGTATTGTACCAGCCTGTCGGCCGTATACCAACAACCGTTGAACCATCATAACCTACCCACGTGTATTCACGTGCGGGAAGGGTCAAGAAACTGGGCGTAGGGCGCATATGCAAATATCCTTTATATCCGCTTTTTGCCAAAATTTGAACAAGACCGCGACTGTACCAAATGAGTCAAAGTTTATTGCAACATGTGGTGTTTTATTAAATTTTTCTTTAAAATATTTTCTGCCTGACAGTATCTGGCGTACCATACTTTCTCCTGATGTCATATTGCAATCAGGTTGAAGTTGCCAACCACCCATAATATGCCATTTTTTGCGTTTTACAAGATCCTGTATGCGCGCAAACAGTTTAGAGTCATATTGTTCGCAAAAATCTGCCGCAATACGAAATGTTGAAAGCGCTTCAGCCGCATTCCCACTGCCAGATAGGGTCGAGGTGAGCGTTGCAAATCATATAGGTTTTTTAGACACAAAAATCTGCTTTTGGATGATTATTCAAGAGTATATTCAAATGTAAGTTTTTCGATGTTGGTTATACCCTTTATCATAAGGGGGTATGTGTTTTGCGGTTTGTCGCAAAGGGCTGATAATTTTTTAAAATTGTCATTTACTTCTATTACAGCGTCGCTCATATCGCGTGTGCCGATAATTTGTTTAAAACCTGCTTGTGTGTAAAAGGGTATAACACCCTCGCTTGACGGCTTTAAAAAATAGAGTGTATCAGGCTCTTTTTGTGTATTGTTAAAGAGTTTTGACATAAGCCCCCTATGACGATAATGCTCGTGTGTTGTTACGGCATAGATGTAATATGCCGAATTTTTAATACCTTTTATATTAACAGTGCAGGGAATTTTAAAATACATTGCTGTTACAATGCCGTCTTCTTGCAGTGTTTGCACATTATTAAAAAACAATTCAAACAGCATACTGTCAAATTCGGGCGCTTCACCAAAAGCATTTTTATATAGATTAAAACATTGTTCGTGTGTTGTCATATATTCTCCTTTTTGGTACAGATGTATTTTGGCAATATTATTTCGGGGTGGTATGATAACTTTGATTTTCGCAGTCCCTCAATGCCTAAATCGTCCTCACGGTTTATATACTTATAATCCTTTGCGTGATGCGAGGCGAATTCACGGTTGATTACGGTGTATGCCGTTTCATACCCTGCGATTGCCTTTTCAATGTGGATGTTATAAATATTTTGATTTATAGGCGAGCCTAACGTAAAAGCGACCACCTTGTTATTAATCACAATCGCGCCGCCGCAAACGTCAAGTGCCGACATATTATTAAGCATAAGAGAAACGCCCAGCATCTCGTTTTTAAGTTCTTCGTCCATACGGTCTTTGCTTTGCGAGTACCAGATTTCTGCACAGTTTTTAACAGCGTCTATATTATCAGCGGTTATATCCTCATAATGCCAGTCAAACTGTTTTGAAAAGGCTGAAATATGGTTGCGTTTTGAATGATATTTTTTGCCTGAAAGGTTTATAAGGTCATAAGAATTGTATATATAGTCAAATTCATTACGGCTTTCATAAATATCATAAAATTCGCCGTAAAGCACCTTGAATTGCTGAAAACGCGGACCCTCTTGCGCCCAGATATCAGGGTATGGTGTTCCGCAGTGTTCTGCAATACGTTCCATACCATTTTTTATATCGCCGAACGGTAGGCTGTAGGTTACAATATTTTCATCATAAGATTTAAGATACAGTATTCCGTCTTCTATGCAATAACAGTTGTTAAAAAGCGGTTGCCAGAGAAGCAAATTCACAAAACTTAATTCACAGGTAAGTTCTTCTGTATGACGTAAAAAACTGTTTAGTGTTTCGGCATCATCTAATGTGATTTTTTTAAATTTCATCAAATTTCAAGACCTTTGATTTTTTAAAAATAATACCACATTTTTGCTTTAATATTCAATAAAAAAATAACATATTTTAGTAATATAGAAAACTGTTGAGGCTCAAAATGTGCAAAAATCTGTCAAAAATGCATAAAATTAAATTTATAAAATTAAAAAAATAAAAATTTTTTGTGCAAAAAGCACAAAAAACAACACAAATATTGTTTTTTCATAACACTTGAAAAATGATTTAGAATATTGTATTATGTTAATGTAAATAATAATGGTAAAATATTATATATTTTTTATGGAGATGTTTTTATGGCAAAATACACCATCACACAATTAAAAGAAATGTTAGAAAAGAAGTTATCTCACAATTTCGGTGTAACACCCGATCAGGCTTCTGATGACATTTTTTATAAAGCAACCGTTCTTGTACTGCTCGATATTATGAGCGAACGCAAGGCACAGTTTAAAAAGGCTGTTGATGAGCAAGAGAGCAAAACCATCTACTATTTAAGTATGGAATTTTTGATGGGCCGTTCGCTTAAAAACAACCTTTACAACCTTGACCTTACCGAAACTATGCGTAAAGCGCTTAAAAGTTATAAGGTAAATCTTGATAATTTGTTTGAACTTGAGCCCGACGCAGGTCTTGGCAACGGCGGTCTCGGACGTTTGGCGGCTTGTTTTCTTGACGGGCTTTCAAGCAGCAGTTATTCGGCAATGGGCTACTGTATTAAGTACGAGATGGGCATATTCCGTCAAAAACTTGTAGACGGTTGGCAGACCGAATTGCCTGATTTTTGGCTGCCTGGCGGAGAGGTGTGGCTTGAGCCTCGTCCGCATTCTGCGGTAGACGTTCATTTTGACGGCTATATTGATGACTGGTGGGATAACAACTACCACCACGTTGAGCATAAAGACTATCACAATGTCCGCGCAATGCCTTATGACCTTAAGTGCGCAGGTAAAGACGGCAAGACTGTAAACGTACTTCGCCTTTGGAGCGCCGAGTGTCAGGATTTCGATATGTCGGCATTCAGTCAGGGTGACTATGTTCGCGCTATCGAGCAACGCGCATCGGCAGAGGCTATTTCAAAGATACTATACCCCGAAGATAAACATCCCGAGGGTAAGTCACTGCGTCTTCGTCAGCAGTATTTCTTGGTGTCGGCGTCTGTGCAGGATATTCTTAACCGTCATATACGTAAATATAACACGCTCGAAAACCTGCCCGATAAGGTTGCAATTCATATAAATGATACACACCCAACCCTTGCAATACCCGAACTTATGCGTCTGCTTCTTGACGAATGCGGTTATTCTTGGGAAAAGGCTTGGGATCTTGTAACACGTACCGTGGCTTATACCAACCATACCATTATGGCAGAGGCGCTTGAGTGCTGGCAGGTTGGTCTTTTTAAGGATAGAATGCCGCGTATTTATCAGATAGTTAAAGAGATTGACCGCAGATATCGCGAAGAGGTTATCGCCAAAACAGGTGATTTTGCACTTGCTGAACGCACCGCTATTATTTCAGGTGGCGTGGTTCGTATGGCTAACCTTTGCGTTGCGGCAAGTCATACGGTAAACGGTGTTTCAAAACTTCACAGTAATATCATTAAAGACGAACTCTTTAACGATTATTACAAGATGACACCCGATAAGTTTACCAATGTTACCAACGGTATCGCTCACCGCAGATGGCTGTGTCAGGCAAACCCCGAACTTACCGCGTTTTTGACAGAACTTATCGGCGACGGATTTATCAAGGATGCATCACAACTTGAAAAACTTATGGCTTATGTCGATGATAAGACTGTGCTTAACCGTCTTGCAGAAATTAAACTTTCTAACAAGGTTCGCCTCGCAAATTACGTTAAAGATAATATGGGAATTACTATCGACCCTAACTCTGTAGTTGATATGCAGGTGAAACGTCTTCACGAATACAAGCGTCAGCATATGAATGCGCTTCATATCATAACCGATTATCTCTATCTTAAAAATAATCCCAATGCGCCTTTTACACCAAAGACCTATGTTTTTGGCGCAAAGGCGGCGCCCGGTTATCTGTTTGCTAAAGAGATAATTCAAATGATTTATAAACTCTCTGTAATTATCAACAATGACCGCGCCGTAAACGATAAATTAAAGGTATTGTTCCTTGAAGACTATCGTGTAACTCTGGCAGAACTTATGATACCTGCGGCTGAAATCAGTGAGCAGATTTCACTTGCTTCTACCGAGGCAAGCGGTACCGGTAATATGAAATTTATGATGAACGGCGCAGTTACTTTGGGTACTGAAGACGGCGCTAACGTTGAAATTCACTCGGCTGTTGGCGACGATAATATCATCATATTTGGTATGCAGACACCCGAGGTGTTAAAAATTCAAAAAACAGGCTACAGCCCAATGCAGTATTATAATAATAATGCTGACCTGCGCAACGCACTCGACTTTATAGGTCGCGGTCTTGACGGTAAACAGTTTGACAGCATTTATAACACGCTTAAAAACGTTGACACCTATATGGCGCTTGCCGACTATGCCGACTATTGCGAAGCGCATAAAAAGGCTATGGAACTCTACAACCAACCCGACATTTGGAACAAGATGTCACTTACTAATATTGCAAAATCTGGCATATTTGCGGCAGACCGTTCAATCAACGATTACGCAAAGAATATCTGGAAATTAGACAAGGTTAAGTAATATGAATTACTATCCCTTTAATTCACGAAATAGTTTATACCGTTCACATTTGGGAGCCGTACCCGCAGGTGAAAACCTGCGGTTACGGCTATTGTTGCATAAAGATGCGTGCGTGTATGACGCGTTTTTGCGCATAGTAAACGATACGGATAATTTGCTTTGCGAAATGCCAATGACACCTGACGAGTGGTTGGGGGATTATCGGTTTTACGATTGTGAAATTACTATGTCACAAGGTTTATACTGGTATGATTTTCGTTATACAAGCGCTCACGGTGAGTTTTTTGTGGTAAAAAACGAACACAGTCTCGGCATTATTTCGCAGTGTCAGGGCGAGCGTTTTCAACTGACAGTTTATGAAAAAGAATTCACAACGCCCGATTGGCTTAAAGGCGGGCTGATTTATCAGATTTTTCCTGACCGTTTTTGCAATTCGGGCGCGCCTAAAAAAGACGTACCCGACGACCGCTTTATTTGTGACGATTGGGGCAGAATTCCCGAATATCGTCAGAATAACGGGCGGTGTTCTTTGGGTAACGATTATTACGGCGGTGACCTTGAGGGTATAACGCAAAAATTGCCGTATTTAAAAGATTTAGGTGTTACCTGTATATATTTAAACCCCATTTTTGAGGCGCACTCTAATCACCGTTACAATACGGCAAACTATGAAAAAATAGATATGCTTTTAGGCGATGAAGAAGACCTTAAAAACCTGTGTGAAAAAGCAAAAAAGCACGGTATAAAAATTATACTTGACGGTGTTTTTTCGCACACGGGCGATGACAGTATCTACTTTAATCGTACAGGTCGTTACGGAGAGGGTGGCGCATACCGCGATTATAATTCACCGTATCATCAGTGGTTTAAATTTTACGATTTTCCAAACGGATATGACGCTTGGTGGGGTGTTAAAACTCTGCCTGAAACAAATGAAGACAATGACAGTTTTACCGATTATATAACGGGTGAAAACGGCGTCTTGCGAAAGTACTTGAAAATAGGGATTGGCGGTTGGCGGCTTGATGTTGCCGATGAACTGCCCGATAAGTTTTTAGATAAATTACGCGCAGCCGTTAAAAGTGAAAACCCCGATGCCTATATTTTGGGAGAAGTATGGGAGGATGCCAGCAACAAGATAAGTTATGGCGCGCGACGTAAATTTTTGCGCGGCTCGCAACTTGACAGTGTTATGAACTATCCCTTTGCAAACGCAATACTTAACTTTGTAAAGCATGGTGGAGGAGACGCGCTGTCAGAAACGGTACACTCCGTGCTCGAAAACTATCCCAAATGCTCGGTAGATACCCTTATGAATCATTTAGGCACGCATGACACCGCGCGTATGCTTACTGTTTTAGGAAAAGGGGATAGTTTTGTCGGCGACCGTGAGTGGCAGTCGCAACAAAGACTGTCTGATTTTGAATACGCTCTGGGTGTGAAGCGGCTAAAAGCGGCGGCTGTTATTCAGTATACTTTGCCTGGTGTGCCGTCAATCTTTTACGGTGATGAAGCAGGTGTACAGGGATACGGTGACCCGTTTTGCCGCGCGACATATCCTTGGGGCAATGAAAATAAAGAAATTTTAGATTTTTATAAAGATTTAGGTCAGATACGAAAAAAATGTAAAGCCTTTGAAGACGGGGATTTTTATACTGTTTTTGCAAACACTGATGCCATTGCTTATACGCGCGCAAACAAAAACGGAAAAGTGTTTGTTGCCGTAAACATAGGTCAGAATGCAATTGATATTGCGATACCTGATGAATTTAAAACTTGCAAAAATACATTTGGCAAAGTTTGTCGTAATGGACAAGTGATTTTAGGTGAATATGAATACTCAATAATTTATAAATAAAAAAACATTGTGTTATTGATAAATTAATGCTATAATATTTTGGTGAAATAAAATTTTGGGAGGATAATTATGGCTAAAATTATTATATCCAGCGACAGTACTTGTGATTTAAGTGCGGAACTTAAAGAAAGATATGACATTAAAATTATTCCACTTGGTGTAACCTTAGGTGATAAAGTTTATCGTGACGGTATTGATATCAATCCCGATGAAATTTATGCTCACCACGCAAAAACAGGCGAGTTACCAAAAACAACTGCCGCTAATGTGGGTGAGTGTATAGATTACTTTACCGAACTTACCAAAGATGGCGATGCAGTAATTCACTTTACCATCAGTTCTACAATGTCCTCTACGTACAGTAATTCTTGCCTTGCAGCACAAGAGTTTGAAAACGTTTATATTATAGATTCTAAAAACCTTTCTACTGGCGGTGGTTTGCAGGTTATAGCTGCAGCCGAAATGGTAAAAAGCGGCATGAGTGCCCCTGAAATAGTTGCCGAACTTGAAAAAATCGGACCTTGCGTTGATGCATCATTTGTTATTGACAGTCTTGAATATTTGCACAAAGGTGGCAGATGCTCAGCCCTTGCAATGCTTGGCGCGAACCTGTTAAAACTTAAGCCTTGCATTGAGGTTAAAAACGGCACTATGGGCGTTGGTAAAAAATACCGCGGTGTTTACGGACGTGTGCTTACAGAATATGTTAACGAGCGTCTGCAAAATCCCGATGACATTGATACCTCACGCGTATTTGTAACACACGCAGGTTGTGATCCCGATATTGTTAACGCTGTTGTAGAGCAGGTTAAAGCTACAGGATTATTTAAAGAGGTGTTCTTAACCAGAGCCGGTTGCACGGTATCATCACACTGCGGCGCAAATACTTTGGGCGTATTGTTTATTCGTAAGTCACCAATCGAATAATTTTGCATAGAATAAAGCAGGGGCAAACATAAGGATATCCTGCTTTATCGGCGGTAGTAAATTGCTATCTTTAAGATTACCGATTATAACCCCTTTAATATATAAAAACTCCCCGAGAATACTCGGGGAGTTTTTATATAGGTAAGAAGTGATAGGTAATAGTGAAGAGGTTAGGTGTTCGCGCGACCACAAACGGAACCAAGTGCAAAATTATCGTTTTTCGATAAATAAATTATTGACAAACGATAATTTTGATGTTATTATGATGACAGAAAAAGTTTTTGGAGGTAAATTTTTATGTGGAATAGAAAACGTTCGGTAATGCTCTCGATCGTGGTTTGTTTTATATTTGTAGGCATTCTTACGGCGGCGCTGTTTTTAGGACCTTGGTTTGTAAAGACTTGGTTTACCGTTTATCGCGGCTGGGCGGAAAACGGTGACGCTATGAGATATATGGCAACCTTGTTTGCCGCTTGTTTTTACCCTTGTGCTGTATTTGCTTATATTACACTTTACAGCCTTATTAAGTTGCTGTTTAATATCAAAAAAGACGAGATATTTATAAATGCTAATGTAAAATATCTTCGCCGCATATCGTGGTGTTGTTTTGTAGTAGCGCTTATAACTCTGGTCGGCGGAGTATTTTATGTGCCTTTTTTGTTTGTAGCGGTTGCGGCGGCATTTGTAGGACTTATGTTGCGCATAGTAAAAAACGTAATGCAAAACGCTGTCGCCATAAGTGAAGAAAACGAATTGACCATATAAGTGAGGTATAAAAATGATTGAAATAGATTTAGATGTAATACTTGCAATGCGGAAAATGACCTCGCTTGAATTATCAGAAAAAATCGGCATTACACAGGCTAACCTTTCTATACTTAAAACGGGGAAGGCAAAGGCGATACGCTTTTCGACTCTTGACGCTATTTGCAAAGAACTTAACTGTCAACCTGGGGATATAATTAAATACACCGATAAGGAGTAGTGATTATGAATATCGAGAAAAATGAAGTTTTAGAAAATCAACAGCAAGAAAATGCGCAGGTAAAAACTCCTGAAATGCTTTTGCCGCAGTATCAAACAAAGCCAAGATTTGAACTTAAAAAGGGTGATACTGCATTTGCTGTATGCGCCGTGGGTGCAGGTATCTTTATGTCAATATTCGGAATATTCGGTGGTTTTGCGTTTGGATATTTGTTATCTGTATGTTTAATGACCGCGCTGCTTGGCATATATTTTGCCAAAGGTGGCAAGACTTGCGTTTTTTCTGTTGTTTGCGGTCTGATGTCGCTGGCAATTTCTGCCGTATTTATAACCACAACCAACGGCAGTGTGCGTTTTTTTGGTGTTGTGATAAGTCTTTTGTCAGGGCTTGTTTGCTTTGATGGTATAGCAAACGGTAATGCCGACGGCAACCGACAAACCTTGGGTGTATTTTACTCGGCGGCATCTACTATAGGCAATATAGGTGTCGCGATAAAATCGCTCTTTACGGGTGGAGACGGTGATAAAAAGACAATAGGCAAGGCTATGGTAGGTTTACTTTGCGCAATACCTGTGCTTGTTATTGTGATACCGTTGCTTATTTCTTCTGATGACGCTTTTCGCGGTATGATGAGCAATATATCGGGAAATACGTTCACAACCGTTTTAAAGGCAATATTGGGTGTGCTTGTCTCTGCTTTTGTTATTTCGTATGGTTTTTCGCTTAAATCGAGGCGCATAGCGCGGATTAAGGAGAGCAGGTTTGCAGGTATTGAAAACGTATATATAATCTCATTTTTATCGGCAATAGCCGTGTGCTATCTGCTTTATCTGTTTTCGCAACTTGCTTACTTTTTCAGCGCTTTCAGCGGTTTTTTACCCGACGGTGAAATCACATATTCGCAGTATGCCCGCAAAGGATTTTTTGAAATGTGTGTTATTGCGGTTATAAACCTTTGTTTAGTATTTTTGAGTATGTTACTTGCTAAAAAGGAAAACGGCAAGGTATGTATAGGTATACGCGCGACAGCCACTTTTATAGCGGTGTTTACACTTATAATTATTGCAACGGCAATCTCAAAAATGGTGCTTTATATTAATGAATACGGTATGACTATATTGCGTCTTACAACAAGTGCATTTATGCTGTTTTTGGCGGTTGTGTTTATAGCGGTTATATTGCGGATATATGTTTTAAGGATAAATATTGTAAAAACGTCACTGCTTACTGCAGGAATTATCGTACTGATTTTAGGCACGGGTAATGTAAACGCAGTTTGCGCAAAATACAACTATCAAGCCTATAAAACGCAAAAACTTGCTACGGTTGATGTAGACGCGCTTTATGAATTGGGTGACGAGGGCATACCATACATTGTAAATCTTGCGTACAGCAAGGATGAAAATGTAGCGCTTAATGCGCAGAGATATTTGACACAGGCGTATCTTTATGATTATTTTGATAATATGTCAGACGCTCAAAACTTTACCGTTAAAGACTTAAAGCAAAATCAGAAAAACAAGGGATTTGAGCATTTTAGTATACCAAAAAATCAAGCGTATGAGTGTTTATATGATGTTGTAGAAAAGCACGGTAACGAAAAGAATTTTTGGTATATGATAGAGGATTGCCGTTACGGCACAGATGCGCACTATGATTATTTTTGGTATTTTAAACAGTAATTGCGTTAATTATTATTGATAAACCATAAAAACACAAGGCAGGGTTTATTTCCTGCCTTGTGTTTTTTTTGCTTGACAACCTCGTCTATAAATGGTAGACTATAAATGCAATAAAATTGGAGGTTATTTCCATGGCAAATGAAATCAGATGTTCTTGTTGCGGTAAAAAATGCAGTGAAAACGACAGTTACTGTCGCTATTGTCAGGAACCCATTGTTAAAACCGTTGATACCTACGGTCAACCTATCGAAGAAATCGAACTTGCTAAATGGGAAGAATTTATCGGTAGCAATTCAAAGGCATTTATTTCGGTGTTCAGAAAAAACGAGGGTAAAAAATTTTTTACCAGTACAAATTTCGGCGCGCTTGTTTTTGGTCAACTCTGGTTTCTTTACCGTAAAATGTATCTTGAAGCAATCGTTTCTTATCTTGCAGGTTTTGTTGTTATAATAGGGGTTTTTGCTATTTTGATGGCGGATGTGTTTACAGGTATTATGATAACGCTTCCAATTGTTATAGGATACCGTATAGCGTTATGTATATTTGCGAATGCATTGTACAAGACAAAAATTATGAAAGAAATTTCTAAAACAGCGCCCGATATGCGCAAGGGTGGTACAACTATTGTGGCGCCTATTGTTGGTTATTTGATTTCAGGCGCGATTTTGTCTATTATGGAACTAGTTTTTGATTATTTTATATATAATTTTTAAAAAATAGGATAAGGAGAAAAAATAAATGGCAGAAATGAAATTAGGTATGGTAGAATCGCGTTTTGCAGATATTATATGGCAAAATGCGCCTCTTACTACAAAAGAGTTGGTAGGTCTTTGCGATAAACAACTTGACTGGCGGCGCACTACAACCTACACGGTGCTTAAAAAACTGTGCGACCGCGGTATTTTTAAAACCGAAAACAGTATGGTTACAGTGCTTATAACCAAGGACGAATTTCACGCAATGCAGAGCGAGCAGTTTGTTGAGGATACCTTTAAAGGTTCGTTACCCGCATTTATTGCCGCTTTTGCGAGCCGTAAAAATCTGACAAAAGATGAAATTGCAGAAATAAAGCAAATGATAGATTCCTTTGGTAAAGAGAAGTGATGAGCGATATTTTTGTAAAAATACTCAATATGAGCATCACCGCAACTTATATAGTTGCGGCCGTTCTGTTGTTGCGTCTTGCGCTTAAAAAGGCTCCTAAATGGAGTGTTTGTATGCTTTGGTGCATAGTGGCGATCAGACTTGTTTTACCGTTTTCACTCGAAAGCGAAATAAGTCTCATTCCAAATGCCGAGCCTATAACTGTTAGCAAGTCGGAAAATGCAGAGGTTGAACTAAACACCGTAACAGACGGTATCTACACCCAAACAAATGACGCAACCTTATCGCAAAACAAAGAAACAACGCAAATTGAAAATGTTGAGACAAACGAGGATAAAGCCGACATAATTGTTGGCGATACCGACACAGCAGATAAAAAAGAGAAAAAGTCGTTTTCAATGTTTGATGTGTTATCTGTTGTGTGGCTTGTAGGTATAGCGGCAATGCTTATATACAGCGTAGTATCATATGCTGTGATTCGCAATAAAGTAAGCGTTTGCATACACCACCGTGATAATATTTATTTTTGTGACAACATTAACACATCCTTTATTTTGGGCGCAATTAAGCCCAAAATTTATGTGCCGTCAGGCACCGACGAATCATATTTTGATTACGTTATACAGCACGAAAGGGCGCATCTTAAACGGTGTGATCACCTGCTTAAACCATTTGCCTTTTTACTGTTGAGTATACACTGGTTTAATCCGTTTATATGGATTTCATATATATTGCTTTGCCGTGATATAGAGGGCGCTTGTGACGAAAGAGTTATAGAGGATGAAAACATCACTGATATAATAGGTTACTCTGCGGCGCTGCTTGATTGCAGCGTTAACCGTAAAATGTTTGTCGCGTGTCCCGTTTCCTTTGGTGAAGTTAGCGTTAAATCGCGAATTAAATCGGTTTTAAAATATAAAAGACCTGCCGACTGGCTTTCGGCAGTTGCAGTAGTTTTGAGTCTGGCGGTGGCTCTTTGTTTTTTAACAAACCCCAAAGTTGCAGTGAACGCTTTAGAACAGGAAAAAGAATTACAATCAACTTCGCAAAACGCATCTAACGAAACACAAGAAACCCAAACGTCAGACAACACGTCTTCGTCGGACGAAGTGACAACCGACAAAGACGATAAAAATGTGTCTGCTGTTCAAAGTAACAACAGCGGCAGTAGCATACAGCAGTCTATAGGGCAAGGTTCGGTTGCGACCCCGTCAGGAGTTAACGTTAATTCCGATCCTGATTCATCTGTCGGTAAAGACGATGACACTGCGCAAGAGCAGACACCGTCAGAAAATGAGTCACAGCAGAACACATTCGTTTATCCGTGGCCGCAAACGTTTAATACAACGTTGTCAACACCCGAATACACCGACCGTCTGCCACAAGATTTTAAATTTTACCGAGAGTCGTTGGGTTCGGTCCAAAAAGAAATGTATGATAAATATCTGCCTTATGTATTGTCGTACACACCTTTTTACGTTGATTTTGGTCGCGCAACCGACTACCAGTGGTTAAAAAATGTAATAGGTGCAATAAGAGCAGATTATCCCGAAACGGCATTTTATTTTGAATTTTCATATTATGATGCGCCTGTCTATGTACACGACTGGGATCCGCCGTATGAGCATTGTGGCTGGTCCGAGTATTTTACAATTGATTGCACCAGAGCAAATATAGAGAATTTTAATCAGAATAAGGTGCGGCAATATATAAACCGAATGGAAACGGCTTGTGATAATATAATTGCAAAAATGCCTAAAAGTTTATCGACAAAAGAAAAGTACCAATGGCTTGCTGACAGTATTTGTGATATGACCGAATATGAGAGCAATTATATAAACGGTACGTATACAAGCGCAGACGGACCTCTGCTTTACGGAAAAGGTATGCAAGAGGCGTATCCTTTGGCATATCAGATGTTGTGTCAGAGGGCAGGTTTGTTTGCATCTACTTATTACACTACACCTTTCTATAATGTAACAAGTTGGAGCATTATAAGATTAGATGACGGCTTAACGTATTATATGAATTTAAGTGAAGCCGATCGCACAAACCAGAGGTCGTATTACTATTTTATGACCGAGCGCACACTATAATTAAGGCGGGAAATCCCGCCTTTTTGTTATGATTTTATCTTTTTTAACGCATACTTTTCAAGCCGTGATACCTGTGCTTGTGATATGCCTATTTCTTCGGATACTTCCATCTGCGTTTTGCCCTGCATAAAGCGTAGGCTTAAAATCTTCTTTTCGCGGTCAGAAAGGTCTTTAATGGCTTCTTTTATACATATTTCATCAAGCCAGTTTTTGTCGTCGTTTTTGTCACCAACCTGATCAAGCACATATATGGTGTCACCCCCGTCTGAAAAAACAGGCTCATATAACGATATGGGGTCTACAATACTTTCAAGCGCAATTACTACATCCTCTCGCGGCAGACCTAATTCTTTTGCAATTTCGCTTACGGTCGGTTCCTTTTGATTTTTGCTTATAAGTCGTTCTTTTACCTGCATTGCACGGTAGGCAGTGTCTTTAATAGAACGACTGACACGTATCGAATTGTTGTCTCGCAAGTAGCGTCGTATCTCACCTATAATCATAGGCACCGCGTAGGTAGAAAACCTAACGTTTTGGGTAATATCAAAATTATCTATTGATTTTATAAGTCCAATGCAACCTACCTGAAACAAATCGTCGGGGTTTTCGCCTCGATTACTAAAACGCTGTACAACGCTGAGCACCAATCGCAGATTACCGTTTATAAGTTCGTCACGGGCGGCAAGGTTGCCGCATTTTACTTCGCGTAGTAACCGTTCTTTATCTTTTTCTTTCATTACGGGCAATTTAGACGTATCAACCCCACAAATTACAACCTTGTTTCCATACATACTGTCATAGCCCCTTTACTGCTTTATTTACAAAAACAGTATTGCCGTAGCATACCCTTAAAAAACAAAAAATATTTTTTTCTTTTCGACAAAAAAGGCTTGCATTTTTAAAAATATTAATTAATAAAAAAAATACTTGATTTTTTGAAACAGTTGTGATAATATAGTGTGTACTGTGAGTAAATGCCAAGGAGGTGTCACGATGCCTAATATTAAATCTGCTAAGAAGCGTGTTCTCGTAAGTCAGGCTAACGCTGAAAGAAATAAGGCTTGCCGTTCTGCACTCAGAACTTCTATCAAAAAGGCTAACGCTGCTATCGATGCAAAGGCTCCCGAAGCTGCTGAAACAGTAAAGGTTGCTGTTGCTAAAATTGATCAGGCTGCAGGTAAGGGTATTATTCATAAGAACAATGCCGCAAGAAAGAAGTCAGCCCTTGTTTCAAAACTTAATGCTAACGCATAATCAAACTATATTATTTTTTGCAAAGAATAATATTGCGCCGATAGTTGTTGCTATCGGCGCAGTTTTTTTATATAATATATAATAAAGACAAAGGCAGGTGAAAAGTATGAGCGAAAATTTAAAACTTACTGATTTAAAACAAAAGGCAAACCGACTGCCGCTGACACCAGGCGTGTATATAATGAAAAGTAAAGATGGAGATATTATATATATCGGCAAGGCAAAGTCGCTTAAAAACCGCGTAACACAGTATTTTGGCGCGGGTAATCAGCATAATGACAAGGTTCGCAAAATGGTAAGTCTTGTAGATGACTTTGAATACATTTTGTGCGATAGCGAATTTGAAGCGCTCATACTTGAAAACTCACTTATAAAACAAAACCAACCCAAATATAACATTCTTTTAAAGGATGATAAGGGATATCACTATATTAAGATAACAAATGACAAGTGGCGCAAAATTACCACAAGTATGCAACTTGATGATAAATCGGCTGAATATATAGGTCCTTATTATTCGTCCTCCGTGGTTAAAGATACCGTGGCAGAAGTGCGAAAAATATTCAGACTACCCGATTGCAACCGCAGTTTTGATAAATACTCAAAACCCTGTCTTAATTACCATATAGGTCTTTGTGATGCGCCCTGCCGCGCAAATATTTCGGTCGCTCAATATAACGAAACGGTAGATTCTGCTGTTTCGTTTATAAAAAACAGCGGTAACGATATTGTTAAAACCTTAACCGAAAATATGGAAAAGGCGGCAGAAAGGCTTGATTTTGAGTATGCCGCTAAACTGCGCGACCGCATAAATGCAATCAAAAAGTTAGAAGACAAACAAAAAGTAGTAATGTGCACCTATAAAAATCAGGACATCTTTGCGTCGGCGGTTATAAACGATACTGCCTGTATCGCTGTGCTTGTTTTTAGAAACAGTAAACTTTGTGACAAAAAACACTATATAATAGACACCTTTACAGATAAAAACGATTTGTACAGTCAGTTTCTTGCGCAGTATTATACGGTTAACGATATACCGTCGCGTATATTACTTGATAGCGATATTGATTCGCGCGAATTATTAGAGCAGTGGCTTGCTAAAAAGGCGGATAAAAAGGTCGAGATACTTTTACCGCAACGCGGTGAGCAAAAAAATCTTGTAAATATGTGCCGCAATAATGCCGCAGATAATCTGGCGCAAAAGACCGAACTTCGCGGTCGCGATATGTCGGCGCTTAATGAACTTGCGCGACTTTTGGGACTTGAAAGCGCGCCGCGTGTTATAGAGTCTTACGATATTTCTAACACCGCGGGTGATGAAAATGTCGCAGGTATGGTGGTGTTTCGCGACGGAAAGCCATATAAACCACACTACCGTATGTTTAAGATTAAAGGCTTTATGGGTCAAGATGACTATCGCTCTATGGCAGAGGTGATTGACCGCCGTTTTACCGAATATGAAAAAGGCGAAAACGAGGGCTTTGCCACCTTGCCGGATCTGATATTACTTGACGGCGGAAAGGGACAGATTTCGGCAGTAGAACCAATACTAAAAAAACACAATATAAATGTAGCGCTTTTTGGTATGGTAAAGGACTCTAAACACCGTACACGCGCCATTGCTACAAATGGCGGTGATATATCCATAAAGGCAAATGAGTCGGCATACCGTTTGGTGACGTCAATTCAGGATGAGGTTCACCGTTTTGCCATTGGTTATCACAAAAAACGCCGCAGTAAAAAGATGTTGAATTCTGAGCTTACTGCTATAGGCGGTGTGGGTCAGGCAAAGGCGGCGGCATTGCTTAAACATTTTAAAACAATGAAAGCCATAAAATCTGCAAGTGTTTCTCAACTTTGTGCGGTAAAGGGCATAAATCAGGCTTTGGCGGAAAAAATATACAATGAATTTAACAGTTAGGAAGTAAAGTATGAAAATAGCATTTTTTGATACAAAACCTTATGATAGGCAGTCGTTTGAAAAGTATGCAACCGACGAGATGAAGTTCAAATTTTATGAAACTAAACTTAATATTGATACTGCAGACCTTGCTCGCGGCTGTGATGCGGTTTGCATTTTTGTAAACGATACGGCAGATGCTGAAGTTATTGACAAACTTTATGAATTGGGTGTGCGTATATTGGCGCTTCGTTGCGCGGGTTATAACAATGTTGACGTTAAACATGCCTACGGTAAAATTCACGTGGTGCACGTACCTGCATACTCACCCTATGCCGTAGCCGAACACACAATGGCGATGCTGCTGACCTCCATCCGTCGCATACACAAGGCTTACATCCGCACAAAAGACTTTAATTTCAGTCTTTCGGGACTGACGGGCTTTGACCTTTACGGTAAAACCGTAGGTGTTATAGGTACGGGCAAAATAGGTCGCGTTTTTATTGATATTTGTCGCGGCTTTGGTATGAGAGTGCTCGCCTACGATAAATTTCCTACAGACGATGACGCCATTGAATATGTAACCCTTGACCGTCTTTTTGCCGAGAGTGATATTATATCTATGCACTGTCCGTTGACACCTGAAACCTATCATATTATAGACGAAAACTCCATTGAAAAAATGAAAAAAGGCGTGGTGCTGCTTAACACCTCGCGCGGCGCGCTTATTGACGCTGATGCTTTGCTTGAGGGTATAAAATCACGACATATAGGCGCCGCTTGTCTTGATGTGTACGAGGAAGAATCGGATATTTTCTTTGAGGACTTTTCGGGTCATATTGTAGATGACGATACTTTGGCTCGTCTTATTTCTATGCCTAATGTTATAGTAACTTCTCATCAGGCATTTTTAACCGAAGAGGCGCTTGGTAATATAGCAGAAACCACTGTTAATAATATCAAAGAAATAAGTGAAAGTGGCGGTAGCCACAATGAGCTTTGCTATCATTGCGGTAAAACCGAAAATTGCAGGGCACAAAGACTTAAAAAATGTTTTTAAACCAAAAAATCTGTGCATAATATGCACAGATTTTTGCATATTTATTCAAAAGCCTTGACAAGTCTTAATGCAACTATTATAATATGTAAATACTTTAAATAAAAGAGGTTTATTGCAAATGGCAAAAATGTGGACAGGCGTTACCGACGGTGTTACCGACAGTATAGCCGATGATTTTAATTCTTCGATACATTTTGACAGCAGGATGTATGCACACGATATAAAAGGCAGTATGGCTCACGCTATGATGCTGTCGCTCTGTGGTATTATATCAGAGGACGAGTCACAGCAGATTATATCAGGTCTTGAGGGCATACTTGCCGATTTACAAAGTGGCAAGTTGCAGTTTGATATGTCTGCCGAAGATATACATATGTTTGTAGAACAAGAACTTACTGCGCGCATAGGCGATGTGGGTAAAAAATTGCACACTGCGCGTAGCCGTAACGATCAGGTAGCGCTTGATATAAGAATGTATCTGCGCGATGAAATAGAGGAGATTACAGATCTTTTAAAATCACTTGTTGAGGTTTTGTGTGAAAAGGCAAGCGAGCACAAGGCAAGCATTATGTCGGGTTATACACATCTTCAGCGCGCCCAACCCATAACCTTTGGTCATCATCTGATGGCGTATGCTATGATGCTGTTGCGCGACATAGATCGTCTTGCCGACTGTAAGAAAAGAATGAATATGTCACCAATCGGTTGCTGTGCATTGGCAGGAACTACCTATAATACCGACCGCCGTTTTGAAGCCGAGAAATTGGGCTTTGACGGCATTTGTATGAATTCATTAGACGGCGTATCCGACCGTGATTTTTGCGTGGAGCTTATGTCGGCAATATCACTTATTATGGTGCATC
>CAYOVQ010000008.1:0-18742 GCA_964407485.1 uncultured Ruminococcus sp. | reverse complement strand
CGCATTCTTGACATTGCTCATCTTCTTGAGCGTAAGCCAAAGGCTTTGTCAGGTGGTCAGCGTCAGCGTGTAGCACTTGGTCGTGCTATCGTTCGTGAACCTAAAGTGTTCTTGCTTGACGAACCTCTTTCAAACTTGGATGCTAAACTTCGCGCACAGATGCGTACCGAAATTTCTAAACTTCATCAGCGCTTGGGTACTACGTTTATCTACGTTACCCATGACCAGACCGAAGCTATGACAATGGCTAGCCGTATCGTTGTTATGAAGAGCGGTGTTATCCAGCAGGTTGATACTCCTCAGAACCTCTACCTCTATCCTTGCAACCTCTTTGTTGCAGGCTTCATCGGCTCTCCCCAGATGAACTTTATTGAGGC
The DNA here is from genome assembly GCA_964407485.1 of uncultured Ruminococcus sp. Lineage (GTDB taxonomy): Bacteria > Bacillota > Clostridia > Oscillospirales > Acutalibacteraceae > UBA737. Next base: position 18,365 of record CAYOVQ010000008.1, on the reverse strand, counting down.
TAAAATTCTTAAAGAGGGTAATGACTTCTTTGCTGAATTCGGTTCAGAAGACACCAAAACTCGCGCAGGCGTTAAGTTTAAGATTAAGCTTCCTGCTGAAAAGAACAAGGACGATGCTCTTGTTCCTTATGTTGGTAAAGAGGTTATCATCGGTGTTCGTCCAGAGCATGTTCATAACGAGGAAGAGCTACTTGCGGCACATCCTGACGGTATTGTTGAAGTAGATGTTGAGGTTACCGAACTTATGGGTGCTGAAACATATCTTTATACTAACTGCGAAGGTCAGGCAATCAACGCTCGTGTTGCTCCTACAAATACAGCACGTCCAGGCGACAAAATTAAGATTGCACTCGAACCCAGCAAGATTCACATTTTTGATAAGGATACCGAAATTACAATTTGTAACTAAGGTACTTGAAAGGCTGCGCCGCAATAGCGGCGCAGTTTTTTGTTAAAAACAACAGATTTTTACCTTTGTTTATATGCATTATTTTAAAAATCAAGACTTTTTTGTATTTTTGCAAAAAAAGTCTTGATTTTTTTATTTTGTGGTACTATAATACATTTAAGTGGTGAAAAGTGTATCAAAAACCCATAAAAGTGTATTAAAGTGGTGAAAGCGAGGTGGCAATTATGCTTTATGGCGGATACGACCATACAATAGATAAAAAAGGCAGAATTGCCATACCTGCAAAACTGCGTGATGAGTTTGGGGCATCTTTTATGATATGCCGCGGCATATACGGCAAAAACTGCATTTGTGTTTATCCTACAGAGCAGTGGGAGAAACTTGTAGAAAAAATCGGCGGTTTGCCATCTGCAAAATCAAGTGTTGTAAAACGCTATCTTTACGAAGGCGCTTTTGAAGTAGAATTTGATTCGCAGGGCAGAATACTTATTCCGTCGTCTCTGCGCGAGTTTGCTTCACTTGAAACCGAAGCCCATATAATAGGTGTTGATACCAATCTTGAAATTTGGAACAAGGAACTTTGGCAGAAAGAAAATTCAGAATACACACCCGAATCTATAGCTGCTATTGTTAATGAACTTGATTTTTAAACTATGGAATTTAAACATATATCTGTTTTACTTAATGAAACAATAGAATCATTAAATATTAAGCCTGATGGCATTTATATTGATGGAACAGCAGGTGGGGCAGGGCACTCGCGTGAGATTGCAAAACGTCTTACAACAGGTAGGCTTATCGCACTTGACCGTGATCCTGATGCCGTAAAGACTGCTACCGAGCGTTTAAAAAAATACAATGCAACGGTAGTTCAGTGTAATTTTACCGATATGAAACAGGCGGCAGAAACCCTTAATATAAACGGTGTTGATGGAATACTGCTTGACTTGGGTGTTTCTTCTTATCAGTTGGATAACGGTGAACGGGGTTTTTCTTATAAATATGAGGCGCCATTGGATATGCGTATGAGCCAAAACGGAATTACTGCTGCCGATTTGGTTAATACTTTATCTGCAGATGAACTTACAAAAATCTTTCGCGATTACGGCGAAGAAAAATTTGCTTACAAAATAGCAAATAATATCGTCCGTCAGCGAGCACAGGCAAAGATAGAAACAACCACGCAACTTGCTGACATCATAGCGGCTGGTTATCCTGCAGCGGCGCGCCGTGACGGCAACCCTGCAAGAAAATGTTTTCAGGCAATCAGAATTGCTGTAAATGACGAATTAGGAAGTCTTGAGCGCGTTCTTGATACAGCGTTTGATATGTTAAATGTCGGCGGCGTGCTTTCTATCATAACCTTTCATTCGCTTGAAGACAGAATAGTAAAACAACGTTTTAAACAGTACTGCACAGGTTGTACCTGCCCGTCGGATTTTCCCATATGTGTATGCGGTAAAAAACCGCGTGGGAAATTACAGTTTAGAAAGGCGATAACGGCTACTGCCGAAGAATTAGAGGTTAATCTGCGAAGCAGAAGCGCAAAATTGCGTTCAATAATAAAATTATAAAAGTAAGGATGATAAACGGTGGACAATTTAAAGTATTATAATGATAGTCTGGCATACGATTTTGAGATGTTTATGCCGCGTTCCGCCGAACCCGTTAGAAAAGATAACATTGTAAAAATACCCCAAAGCAAGCAGCAAAGACACGCAAAGACGCGTGCCGTTAAGCGTGTATCTGCATCGGCATTAGCCGTTATGACAACGGTATTTGTTTTGGCGGCTTTGTGCGGTAATATATTTTTAAGACTTCAGATAAACGAAGTGAATTCAAAAATCAGTGATTTAAAATCCGAAATTAACGTACTCGAAAGCGAAAAGACAAGCCTTGAGGTTCAACTTGAGCGTGTCATTTCTTATTCTAATATTGAACTTGAAGCAGCAGAGATCGGTATGCAGAAAATGGATAAAAATCAGGTTAAGTACATTAGAGTAAATGATGAAAATACCGCTGTAACAAAAGACGGAAAAACTGTTTACAGTAATGACAATTAATGTGATAGTTTATTTGAATTCGTAATATAATATTAACAATGAATACGAGAGTTATGGCAAAATGCTAACTCTCGTTTTCGAGCATAAATTGGCTGAGAGGTGAAGATAAATGTCTATAAGACCCAGCACTATGATGTTGAAGAGATCGGTTATTGTAATGACCGTTGTTATTTTGTGCCTTACAATAGTTTCAACATCAAGCCTTGTTGTAACAATGATTGTTAAGGGTGAAGAGTATCAGGCAAAAGCGTCAGAACAACAACTTTACGATAGCCTTATAACTGCTCCAAGAGGCGATATTTATGATAATAATATGAATTTGCTTGCAACGAGTTCACCCGCGTGGACTATTTATCTTACGCCAAACGGCATTAATAATCTCGAAGATAAAACTAAAGCCGAAAAAATACGCGAAACAATATCAGAAGGTTTATCGCCGATTCTTGAAATGGAATATGATGAGTTATATGAGTTAACACAAACAAAGTCATATTATGTTACGGTAAAAAAGAAGGTTGAACAGGATGTTGTTGATCAAGTAAGGCAATTTATTGTAGATACCGAAGAGAATGAGAAAGACAAAGACCAAGAGGATAAACTTGAAATTTCGAAATATATAGGTATTGACGAAACAACAAAGCGTTATTATCCCAATGATACGTTGGCTTCAACGGTATTAGGCTTTGTAGGTGATGATAATCAGGGACTTGCGGGTTTGGAAAGTTATTATGACAATGAACTTACGGGTATTGCAGGTCGTGTTGTTGCCGCAAAAAATGCTAAAGGTACCGATATGCTTTTCAGTTATGAAAAAGTAGAGGATGCAAAGCAGGGTAATTCTTTGGTGTTGACACTTGACTCTTACGTTCAATATGTTTGTGAGAAATATCTTGATATTGCAGTAGAACAAGAACAAATAGAAGAACGTGGCGCTGTTATTGCAATGAACGTAAATACAGGCGCAATACTTGGAATGGCTGTAAGCGGTGATTTTAATCCAAACGAACCGTTTGTTTTATCAGCCGAGGATCAAGCGACAGTAGACGCAATAACCGATGAAGAGGAAAAAAGCGCCAAACGCAGTGAATTGCTTAACCGTCAGTGGAGAAACAAGGCGGTTTCAGATACATATGAACCGGGTTCTGTATTCAAAATTTTTACAGCGGCTGTAGCACTTGAAGAGGGACTTGTAACAGAGAACAGTACGTTTACCTGCAATCACAACTATGTTGTCGCAGGTAACACCTACCATTGTCACGACAACAAGGGCGGACACGGCACGCAGTTATTGCAACAGGCAATATCAAACTCTTGTAACCCGGCGTTTATTCAAATAGGTCAGTTAATAGGTGTGCAGACCTTTAATAAGTATTTTAAAGCTTTCGGTCTTACCGGCAAAACAGGAATAGACCTACCTGGTGAAGCGTCACCATATTATCATTCAGAAGAAAATATGGGCGCTACCGAATTAGCATCATCTTCCTTTGGTCAGACCTTTAACATTACGCCTATTCAGATGATAAGTCTTGCGGCAACTGCCGTAAACGGAGGTTATTCGGTAACACCGCATTTGGTAGAAAAAATTATTGACAGTGATAATAACGTAGTCGAAAGTTTTTCAAATGACAATCGTCAGCAGGTTATATCAGAAACAACATCTGCAACTATGCGTACTATGCTTGAGTATGTAGTACAAAACGGCGCAAAAAACGGCATTGTTTCGGGCTATAGGGTAGGCGGTAAAACAGGTACGTCACAAAAGGTTTCCAAAATACTTTCTACAGGTAATTCGCGGCTTTATATAGGCTCTTATGTTGGAGTTGCGCCCATAGATGACCCTGAAATAGCGGTTTTTGTAATGCTTGATGAGCCTATGGGTGACAACTATTACGGTGGTGTTATATCGGCGCCTGTCGGATCTAAAATTATGACAGATATTATGCCGTATCTGGGTTATGAGCCACAGTATAGTGAAGAAGAACTTGAAAAGATTTCGGTATCTGTACCTGATGTTACGGGCGATCAAATATCTGCAGCAAAAACAAAGATTAATAATTCAAAATTGGCATATAAAGTTATAGGTAATGGTGAAACTGTATTAAAACAGTTGCCCGAAGCAGGCAACTCGGTATATAACGGCGGTACGGTAATCCTTTATACCGAAGAAAGCGAATCTCAAACAACGACGGTACCAAACCTTATAGGTCTTACCGTGTCTGAGGTTAACGCAGCCGCCGCCAGTGCGGGTATAAACGTTGAATTTTCGGGCAGTGTAACATCATCTACAACGTTGTCATACAGTCAGAATATAGTTGTCGGTGAAACGGTACCTTTAGGTCAAATCGTTACAGTTTATTTCAGAGATGAGGCATCTGCCGATATGGCAGAAACCGATGTTTCTGAATAGATACAAATAAGGAGTAAAAAATGCTGTTAAAAAACCTTATACCAAATATCAGTGGAGATTTAGGTAATAAAGAAATATGCGGTATAACAAGTGATTCCCGTGAAATTAAACAAGGCTATGCGTTTGTGTGTATCAAGGGTGTTGCCGACGATGGACACAAGTACGCAAAAACAGCAGCAGAACTTGGCGCCGCAGTTGTTATAACCGAACATAAAATCGGTATAAATAACGAAATTGTTGTGACTGATACACGCCAATTATATGCTGATATGTGCGCTAAATGGTTTGGCTGTCCTGCCGAAAGTCTTAAACTTATAGGCGTTACGGGAACAAATGGAAAAACCTCTATCACATATATGCTCAAAAGTATTTTTGAAGCGGTGGGATATAAGGTTGGTCTTATAGGCACGATTCAAAATATGATAGGTGACGAAATAATCCCTACCAAAAACACAACCCCAGGCGTTTATGAACTAAACCGTTTGTTTGCTCTTATGAAAGAAAAAGGTTGCGATTACGTCGTTATGGAGGTATCATCACACGCTTTAGATCAAAAACGTGTATGTAATCTCTGTTTTGATGCTGCAATATTTACAAATCTTACGCAGGATCATCTTGATTATCACATAACAATGGAAAACTATCTCGCTGCTAAAAAACGGTTATTTGCTATGTGCAAAACCGCGATAGTTAATCTTGATGACCAATATTGTGAGCAATTAACACAAGGGCTTGACTGCCGTGTTGTATCCTATTCGTTAGGTGACAGTTCAACCTACAGCGCAAAGGCGGTTAAGTATTATCCCGCAAGTGTAGAGTATGAACTTGTAAGCGATTCTATATTAAATCATATAAAATTTAACACAGGCGGTAAATTTAGTGTTTACAACTCTATGTGCGCGGCAGTAACGGCAATTGAACTCGGCTTACCGATAGATAGTGTTATAAACTCTATGAAAGAAATAGAGGGTATAAAGGGTAGAGCAGAGGTTGTGCCTACGGATCGTGATTTTACCGTTATAATTGATTATGCTCATACGCCCGACGGATTAAAAAACATCTTAAAAACATTCCGTGATTGTGAAAAAAATCGCGTTATTGCTCTCTTTGGTTGCGGTGGCGACCGTGACAAGACAAAACGTGCTATAATGGGCGGCATTGCTGTCAGATATGCAGATTATGTAATTGTAACGAGCGATAACCCAAGAAGCGAAAAACCCGAGCAAATAATCGAGGATATTCTTGTTGGTACACAAGGCTCAACTACTCCTGTAAGGGCAATTACCAACAGAATAGAAGCAATAAAATTTGCTGTATCAATCGCTCAAAAGGATGATATAATAGTTCTGGCAGGCAAGGGACATGAAACTTATCAGATACTATCAGACGGCACTATACACCTTGACGAACGAGAGATAGTTAAGGAAGCCCTTGAAGCGCTTTAATATCAAAGAAATATTAAAAGGGGAATAATTATGAAAGACTATACGGCAGTTATTGTTGCAATCATTTCTTTTGCGACAACGGCGTTATTAGGTTTTATTGTAATTCCGTATTTAAGAAAATTAAAATTCGGGCAGACTATTCTTGACGAAGGTCCGAATTGGCATAAGAATAAGCAGGGCACCCCAACGATGGGCGGCGTAATGATGGTTGCAGGCGTGTTGCTTTCAATGACTATGGGCTTTGCGGTTTCTTACCTTACAAAAGGTGATTACGCTACCGAAATGGGTGATCCGTATAACCTTGTTATTCTGCTTGCGGGTATAATAATGTCTTTGTGTATGTGCGCAATAGGTTTTTTTGACGATTACATCAAGGTTGTAAAAAAACGCAATTTAGGACTTACTGCAAAGCAGAAAACCTTTATGCAGTTGCTTGTATCTGCCGCATATCTTGTAACGTTAGTTCTTGCGGGTATGCATACGACATATATCCCCTTTATAGGTGAGATAAGCATTGTAAGCGGCGCGGGACTTTTGTTTTGGCCAATAGCGCTTATGTTTATTTACGGCTTTACAAACGCCGTTAACCTTACCGACGGTCTTGACGGATTAGCGTCAAGTGTTACGTTGGTTGTGGCATGTGCCTTTATGTTAGCATCGGGCAGAATGGGTATAGGCTCTGTAAACAGTCTTTCTGCAGCACTTGCAGGCGCCTGTGCAGGCTTTGTAGTATGGAATTCAAAACCTGCAAAGGTGTTTATGGGCGATACAGGCTCTATGTTTTTGGGCGGTATGGTCGTAGCACTTTCGTTTGGCATAGGCAGACCCGTATTGTTGCTGTTAATGGGATGTGTTTACTTAATTGAAGCCTTATCGGTTATGCTTCAGGTTGTATACTTTAAAAAGACTAAAAAGCGTTTGTTTAAAATGGCTCCTATTCATCATCATTTTGAAATGAGCGGTTTTTCTGAACAAAAAGTAGTAATTTTATTTTCTTTTGTAGCGTTAATCGGTTGCTTGATTGCGTTGCTTTCGATAATATTTAATTGGTAATAATTCCATAGTATTTAGTTTAGAAAAGGAGGAAAGGTTATGGCGAAAGTTAATTCTAAAGGCAAAAAAATGGGTCTTTTTCAAGAGGGCAAACTCGACCTTACCTTTCTTTCGGTTGTTTTAATTTTGTTAACGATTGGTCTTGTAATGCTTTTTTCAGCAAGTTATGCGTATTCTTATGAAAATTACGGTGATAGTTACAAGTTTATCATAAAGCAGGCGCTTTTTGCGGGCGCGGGTATAATTGCGATGTTTGTTACGTCTCGTATCAATTATCACGTTTGGCAAAAGTTGAGTTGGTTAATTTATATCGTAATTGTTTTATTACTTTGTCTTTTGCTAATATTACCGCCAATGGTAAGCGGAATGAGTGTTAAGCGTTGGTTTGCAATCGGTTCGTTTTCTTTTCAACCGTCAGAAATTGCCAAATTTGCTATTGTGATTTTATTTTCCACCCTTATCGCCGCCAATCAAAAACTAATGAAAAACTGGAAATTTGTATTGTTTTTATTTGGCATTTTGGGAATAACTTGTTTACTTGTAGTGTTAGAACCGCATCTTTCGGCGACCTTGCTTATTGCCGCTATCGGAGTAGTCTTAATTTATATAGGCGGTCTTGACCGAAGGGTTGTAATATTAGGTATTATATTTGCAGTGGTTGTTGTAGCATTTGTTATAATCAGACAATCGACCGGCTTTATTGGTTACGGTTCGGATCGTATTGCCTTTTGGCTTGACCCGTGGTCAGATCCTACCGATCAGGGATTTCAGACTATTCAATCACTGTTGGCAATAGGTTCAGGCGGTATATTAGGTAGAGGTATAGGACAGTCAAGACAAAAATATCTTTGGGTACCTGAACCTCATAATGACTTTATTTTTTCTATTGTTTGCGAAGAATTAGGTCTTGTGGGTGCAGTAGTGATTATACTTTTGTTTGCGTTGCTTGTTTGGCGCGGTTTTACAATCGCTATGCGCGCACGCGATAAATTTGGTTCAATGTTATCAATAGGTCTTACTTTTCAGGTAGGGCTTCAGGCGATGCTTAATATCTGGGTTGTAACTAATACTATACCCAACACGGGAATCAGCCTGCCATTCTTTAGTTACGGCGGCACATCGCTTTTGATATTACTTGCCGAAATGGGAATTGTGCTATCGGTATCGCGAGGTTCGAATGTCGAAAAATTAAAATAGGAGGATTACGGTTTATGCACATATTATTTGCAGGCGGCGGCACAGCAGGGCATATAAATCCTGCTTTGGCTATTGCGGGTTATGTAAGAGAGAAACATCCTGATGCACATATCAGTTATATTGGTACGCCCGATAAATTAGAGTCAAAACTTGTTCCCGGAATGGGATATAATTTTAGAACAATAACGGTTGCAGGTTTTCAGCGTAAACTTACATTAGAAAATATAGGTAAAAATATTTCTGCAGCAGGCAAGGCAATTACGTCTTCTATGACTGCTCGAAAAATTTTAAAAGAAACCGATCCCGACGTTGTTATCGGTACGGGTGGTTATGTAAGCGGACCTGTTTTGCGTGAGGCTGTAAAGTTGGGAATTAAAACCGCTATACATGAGCAAAATGCATTTCCGGGAGTAACTACTAAAATGTTGGCTCCAAACGTTGATGCCGTAATGCTTGCTATGCCCGAAGCAGAAAAGTATCTTAAACTTAAGAAAAAACCTTATATAACAGGTAACCCTGTAAGACAAGAACTTTTAAATATTACACGCGAGCAAGCGCGAGCAAGATTAGGTTTTGATAATGAGCATCCTATGATTTTGTCTTTTGGCGGCTCTTTGGGGGCGCAACGTGTAAATGAAGCTGTGTCAGGTCTTATAGAGTGGCACAACGGCAGTGATAAGTTCTATCATATACACGGTACAGGCAAAGCAGGATATAACAGTGTTATAAAATATTTCGATGAAAAAAACATCAAACTTTCAGGCAAGGTAGATATAAGGGAATATATCACTGATATGGACGTTTGTATGGCGGCGGCTGACCTAATAATTTGCCGCGCAGGCGCTATTACACTTAGCGAACTTCTTGCTTGCGGAAAACCCGCAATACTTATTCCGTCGCCCTATGTTGCTGAAAATCATCAGTTTCATAATGCAATGACCTTAAAGCGAATTGGTGCTGCAGAAATTATTGAAGAAAAAGATTTAACAACAGAAAAATTAACACAGGTTGTATCAAATCTTATTGAAAACAAGCCGCGTCTTGAGGTTATGTCTGTTGCGGCGCGAAACGGCGCTATAATGGACGCAAACGAGCGGATTTATGAAATAATAATGCAACTTTATACGAATGCATAACAAAAAATAGCAAAATTTTAAATTTTGCATAATATGGCATTGTAACACCATTCTCTTTAAGGAGGCAGTGTCAATGTCAGAATTAGTTATAAACGGCGGTAACAGACTTTACGGCGAGGTGAAAATACACGGTGCTAAAAACAGCGTTTTGCCTATACTTGCCGCAACGGTGTTGTGTAAAGGAACAAGTGTAATACATAATTGTCCTGATTTGTCAGATGTTAATGCTTCAATTAACATCCTAAAACATCTGGGTTGCAAGTGTAGTTTTAAGAACAACACTGTAACAGTTAATACAAATACCTTAAATTGCAGTAGAATACCCGACACTCTTATGCGTGAGATGCGTTCATCTGTGATTTTTTTAGGCGCAATTTTAGGTAAGTGCGGCAATGCGGTAATCAGTAGCCCAGGCGGATGCGAATTAGGACCTCGACCCATAGATTTGCACATTTCTGCGCTTAAAAAATTAGGCGCAGCGGTACGCGAAAAACACGGTCTTATAGAGTTTAATGCGCCAAACGGACTAAACGGTGCAGAAATATATTTATCATTTGCCAGTGTGGGCGCTACCGAGAATATTATTTTAGCCGCATCGACTGCAAACGGAGTTACGGTGATTCACAATGCGGCGCGCGAGCCCGAAATCTGCGATCTCGCCGCTTTCTTAAATTCAAGCGGTGCAAAAATTTACGGTTGCGGTACAGATACTATAACCATTTACGGTGTAAACAGTTTAAATTGTTGTACACATACGGTAATTCCTGACCGAATTGCCGCGGCTACATATATGGCGGCAGCGGCTATAACAGGCGGTAATATTACTTTAAAGGGTGTAGTGCCGTCTCATCTTACGGCAGTAAATTCTGTTTTTGAAGAGGCTGGATGTCAGATAAAATGCAAAAATAAAAATCTTGTTATTATTGCGCCGCAAAGATTATCTTGTGTTTCTACAATAAGAACGGTGGTTTACCCTGGGTTTCCTACCGACGCGGGGCCTTTGGTACTTGCGATGTTGTCAAAAGCGGCAGGAACATCTGTTATAGTTGAAAATATTTTTGAAAACCGTTTTCGTTACGTTGATGAATTAAGGCGATTTGGCGCAAGGATAAAGATTGAGGGTAGGGTAGCGATTATTGAGGGTGTATCTGCTTTTTCGGCGGCGCCTTGTAAATGTACCGACCTTCGCGGCGGCGCGGCATTGGTTGTTGCAGCGCTTGCGGCAAGAGGTACAACCGCTATAGGTGATATTCATCATATAAAGCGCGGATATGAAAACATTGCTCAAAGATTGTCTCTTTTGGGCGCCGATATAAAAGAAGTTTGAAGAGTAGGTGAAATTTAATGCAATCGGATGTAAACAAGCGCAGAGCAAAGCGTCAAAGAGAGGCTCGACGCAGACGATTAAAGGTAGCGTTTATATTTTTTCTTATAATTGCATTAATAACACTTGCAATTATGTGCTTTACGGTATTTTTTCCCATAAAACGTATTAACGTTTCGGGTAGTGAAATTTATACTAAAAGTCAGATAATTAAGGCTTCAAAACTTACTACCGATGATAATTTATTTGTCGTATCAGAGGATGATATTGAAAGCAAAATAAGAAAAACTTTGCCTTATGTCGACAGTGTAAAACTTAAACGCGTATTGCCCGATGCAGTCATTCTTACTGTTACCGATGCCAAAGAGTACGCTTATTTTAAAACGGGTGAAAAGTATTACATTATAAGTGATAACGGATATGTTTTAAATGAACAGACCGAGCAACCCGAAAATGTGTTTGAAATTGTCAGCGGTGGTATTGAAGGTAAGTTAGGTGAAAAGGCAACGTATAAAAATGATGCCGAGAAAGAACTTGTTGAAGTTCTTATGCAATCGCTTGCTGAAAAGGATATAAACATCGATCAAATTGACGTGAGCAATATATTGCAGGTTACTCTTAAAGTTGAGGGTAGATTTACCGTAACACTTGGAAATACCGATTATACACAGGAAAAAATTGCTCATTTAGCAGGTATGATAGAGAGTATTCCTGACCGAAAAGGTAAGATTAATTTAAGTATGTGGACACCTGATAACAGTCAGGGAAGTTTTGTTGAAGATAAATCTTAAAAAAAGTTACAATTTTGTAAGAAAAACTATTGAAATTTGTTTTGACTTATGCTAATATGTATTTGTATATTAATGCGTATCACTATATTTGTATAAAGATGGAGGAAATTTAAAATGCCATACGAAGTTGCAGACGAGATGGAAAATGTAGTTCAAATTAAGGTAGTCGGTGTTGGCGGCGGCGGCGGTAACGCAGTTAACCGCATGGTTGCGGCTGGGGTGCGCGGTGTTGAATTTATTGCTATCAATACCGATAAAGCAGCACTCTTCCTTTCAAAAGCCGACACAAAAATTCAGATAGGTGAAAAATCAGCCGCAGGTATGGGCGCAGGCGGTAATCCCGACAATGGCCGTGCCGCAGCAGAAGAGTCACGAGATGAAATCGCGGCAGCTCTTCGTAGCGCTGATATGATATTCATTACCGCAGGTATGGGCGGTGGTACAGGTACAGGTGCCGCTCCTGTTGTTGCGTCAATCGCAAAAGAATTAGGTATTCTTACCGTTGGTATAGTAACAAAGCCATTTAATTTTGAAGGTAAAAAGCGTATGGCTCAGGCAGAATCAGGTATTGCCGCTTTGGGCGAACATGTCGACAGCCTTGTTGTTATTCCTAATGAAAGACTTCAGTTTGTTTCTGAACAGAAGATTACGTTTAAAAATGCATTTATCATTGCTGACGATGTTCTTCGTCAGGGCGTTCAGAGCATTTCAGAACTTATCAACGTTACTGCACTTGTTAACCTTGATTTTGCTGACGTTAAGGCTGTTATGGCTGACGCAGGCTACGCTCATATGGGTGTTGGTGAGGCTACAGGTCGCGATAAGGCAGAGCAGGCAGCTCGTATGGCTATTACAAGTCCGCTTATCGAAACTTCTATGGACAATGCCCGTGGCGTAATCATCAGTATTACAGGCTCCGATGACATCACTCTTGAAGAGGTTACACAGGCTTCTACAATTATATCTGAAATGGCTCATCCCGATGCAACAATTATCTGGGGTGCTCAGATTGATGAAAGCATTGAAGATACCATTCGTGTTACAGTTGTTGCAACAGGTCTTGGTGACGACAAGAAAAACGACAAGAAGGATGACCTCGCAGCATTCTTAGGCGCTACCGATGACGGTGACGATGACAATTTCGGTTCTGTTTTAAAATTCTTTGACAACAATAATTAATGTTATACATAAAGCCTGACTGTATTATACTGTCAGGCTTTGTTGCTTGTATCAAGAAAAAGCACAGGGTGTCTTATGGCACCCTGTGTTTTTGCTTGCGGTATGGATTTTAAATTAGCAACCGCAGCCGTTGTTGTTACAAGAATTGCAACCGCAACCGTTGTCGCTGTTGTTACCACAGCAGCAGAACAAGAGGATAAGAATGATTATCCAAGTACAACCACCAAAGCCATTATTACACATAATCAAGACCTCCTTTTTTGTCTTTCATCACATACTATGCGGGGATTAAATAATGTGTTACAAAAAAATAATTATTGACTTTTACTGACTTTTAATTTATAATAAAGTCAGTAAAGGTCAAATAGATTTTTCGGAGATGATTTGAATATGAAAATAAGCGACTTAATCACAAGTGAGATACTGCGTATGCTTAATGAATCGGAGGAAAGTGTTGCCGAGATACAGCGTAACGATTTTGCAAATCTTATAGGTTGTGCGCCAAGTCAGATAAACTATGTTTTATCCTCGCGTTTTACACCCGAACACGGTTATATAATCGAGAGCCGTCGCGGCGGCGGAGGTTACATTAAAATCAGACGCGTTGTTATGCGTAAGTCCACCGCATTTATGCATATAATTAATTCTATAGGCGACAGCATTGATACTATGAGCGCGCGTATTGTTATCGAAAACTGTTTACAGTCAGAACTTATTGATGAACAGACCGCAAGGCTTATGTATGCGGCGCTGTCCAACAATGTTATGCGCAGTGTACCTGTTATTTTGCAGGACAGTCTGCGCGCGGCAATACTTAAAGAAATGTTGCTTGTTCAAATTTGAGAGGAATGATTTTATGCTTTGTGAAAAATGCGAAAAAAATCACGCTACAACACATATCCGTTCGGTTGTAAACGGCACCGTTACCGAGAAGCATCTTTGTAGTTCTTGCGCCGCAAGCGAGGGATATGTAGATATTAAAAGTAATAATCTTTCACAAATGCTGTCGTCAGTGTTTGGTGACTCTGCAACCACTGCTAAAAAAAGTCAAGTTACGCGTTGCGGTTGCTGTGGCTCTACCTTTGCGGATATTGCAAAAAGCGGTAAATGTGGATGCCCCGAGTGCTACACCACGTTTTATGAGCAACTTTTGCCATATTTTAAAAGGGTTCACGGCAGTATCAAACATATCGGTAAAAGGCCCAACCGCGTATCTGTTGCAACCGAGCAAAGTGTGGATACGGTCCAAGAACTTCGCGATCTGTTAAACAAACTTGTCAGTGAGGAAAAATACGAGCAGGCGGCAGTTGTTCGCGACAAAATAAAACAGTTAGAGGGGGATGCGCAATGAGTTATTGGTACAATGTATCTGCCCCACAAGATGACATTGCCGTAAGCACGCGCATTCGTCTTGCCCGTAATATAAACGGTATACCATTTCCGTCAAAAATGACGGCAGAGCAGTTTAAAACGGTAAATGAGGCTGTTCGCAAGGCGATAATCGAAAGAGATATACCAATTGCAAAATCGCTAAAATATATCGATATGGAGAACATACCCGAAGTAGAGCGTTTTGCAATGGTCGAGCGTCACATCATAAGCCACCGTTTCGCTTCAAATTATAAAAATAGGGCAATAATTATATCAGAGGATGAAAGCATCTGCATTATGCTAGGCGAAGAGGACCACATACGCGTACAGGTGTTGCTTGCAGGTTTGCAGTTTGAAAAGGCTTATGAAATTGCCGACGGTATTGATACAATTTTGTGCGAAGGTCTTGATTTAGCATTTGATGAGCGTATCGGTTTTTTAACCGAATGTCCTACAAATTTAGGTACGGGTCTTCGCTCGTCGGTTATGTTGCATCTTCCTCTTATAGAAAGTCAGGGCGAAATGGGTTCGCTTGCAGACTCTGTAAGCAAAATTGGTCTTACTGTGCGCGGTATGTACGGCGAGGGAACCAAGGCGCTCGCATCGCTTTATCAGGTATCTAACCAGATAACTCTGGGTATCAACGAAAAGAACGCGATAGATAACCTTAAAATAATCGCTATGCAGTTAATACAAAAAGAGCAGGCATACCGCAAAAATCTTAATCGTCTCAAACTAGAAGACCGATGTATGCGTTCATTAGGCGTGCTTAAAAATGCAAGAATACTTACAAGCAGTGAAATGATGTCAAAATTAAGCGATGTAAAATTAGCAAAGTCGGTTGGCATTATTGAGTGCGATGCATCGCCCATGCAACTTATTATTGAGGGTCAGCCAAATATGATTATGCGAAAAACGGGCGAACTCTCACCCGAAGAGCGCGACGTAGAACGCGCTAAAATAATTAGAAATTCACTTTAAAGGAGATTTTAAGTTTTGAAATATAACTTTAACGGTTTTACCGAAAAAGCCAACGAGGGCTTAAATCAGGCTATTAATTCGGCATCACAAATGGGACATACCTATGTAGGCAGTGAACATTTGCTTTTAGGATTGTTGCGCGTAGGTAGCGGTATTGCTGCAAGCGTTTTAAACAAGTATGGTGTTACAGCCGATAAAATTGAAGAACTTATGCGTTCAAATATAGGTACAGGCACACCGACAAAACTGTCGCCCGACTATTTTACACCGCGCGCAAAACGCGTTTTGGAAACAGCGATACAAGGTTGCAGTAATATGGGCAAAAAGTATGTAGGTACCGAGCATATACTTATAGGCATACTCAGCGAACAGGATAACTTTGCAATAAGGTTTTTAAAAGAGTTAGGAATTGACGTTGCATCTCTTACGTCAAATGCGTTAGAGGTATCGGGTATTGAGATGCAGGATATTAATAATGTAAAGTTTGGTAATCAGTCGGGCGGTAAATCTAAAAACACCAAGACCGAAACTCTGCAAAAATACGGCAGAGATTTAACCGCAGAGGCTAAAAAGGGTAAAATTGACCCCGTTATAGGTCGCGAGACCGAGGTTGAGCGAATTATTCAGATTCTTTGCCGCCGCACCAAAAACAACCCCTGCCTTATAGGTGAGCCGGGTGTCGGTAAAACCGCGATAATCGAGGGTTTGGCGCAACGAATCGTTGACGGCAACGTGCCTGAAATCTTGCTTGACAAAAAGGTATTCACACTTGACCTTACGGGTATGGTGGCGGGTACCAAATACCGCGGCGATTTTGAAGAACGTATCAAGGCTGTAGTGGATGAGGTAACCAAATCTGACGATATTATACTGTTTATAGATGAAATTCACACCATAATAGGCGCGGGCTCTGCCGAGGGTTCTACCGATGCGGCTAATATTTTAAAGCCGTCTTTGGCGCGCGGTGATTTTCAACTTATAGGTGCTACCACAATCAGCGAATACCGAAAAAATATCGAAAAAGATTCAGCGCTTGAACGCCGTTTTCAGACAGTAACCGTAGCCGAGCCAAGCGAAGAGGATGCGATACTTATCCTTAAAGGTCTTAAAGATAAATACGAGGCGCATCACAAGGTGGTTATCACCGATGACGCAATAGCGGCGGCGGTAAAACTTTCGTCAAGATATATCAACGACCGCTTTTTGCCCGATAAGGCAATCGACCTTATAGACGAGGCGGCATCGCGCGTGCGACTTGCCACAAGTGCGCCGTCTGATGAACTTAAAAATGCCGAGCAAAAACTCTCTGCTATAAAGGCGGAAAAAGATGATGCTATAAATTCGCAGGAATTTGAGCGCGCCGCCAAACTTCGCGATCAGGAAAAGCAACTCGAAAGCGAAATAAAGGAAATTAAAGAACATAAAAACAACAAAAATGCTCACGCATCGGGTGAAGTAACCGAGCAAAACATTGCCGAGATAGTATCTCTTTGGACAGGTGTGCCCGTTGTACAACTAACGCAAGAGGAAAGCTCAAGGCTTTTAAAACTTGAAGAGGTTTTGCATAACCGCCTTATAGGTCAAAGCGAGGCTGTAACTGCTGTGTCAAAGGCAATTCGCCGCGGAAGAGTAGGTCTTAAAGACCCCAAACGACCAATTGGCTCATTTATCTTTTTAGGTCCTACGGGTGTAGGTAAGACCGAACTTTGCAAGGCGCTTGCCGAGGCTATGTTCGGCAGTGAAAATATGATGATACGACTCGATATGTCAGAGTATATGGAAAAGCATACCGTATCGCGACTTGTGGGTTCGCCACCGGGATATGTCGGCTTTGAAGAGGGCGGTCAACTTACCGAAAAGGTGCGCCGCAATCCTTACTCGGTAATACTGTTTGACGAGATTGAAAAGGCTCACCCCGATGTGTTTAATATACTTTTGCAAATTCTTGAAGACGGTATTCTTACCGATTCGCAGGGCAGAAAGGTAGATTTTAAAAACGCGGTTATTATAATGACCTCTAATATCGGCGCGCGACTTATAACCGATAAAAAGGTATCCTTTGGTTTTGGGGCAAGCGACAGCGATGTCCAAAACGAAAAGGATATAAAATCACGCGTGTTAGAAGAACTTAAATCTGCTTTCCGCCCCGAATTTTTAAACCGTGTTGATGATATAATTGTATTTAATAAATTAACACAGGATGAAATTAAACAGATTGCAGGCAAGATGCTTGATAACTTGAAATCGCGCCTTACAAATCTTAATATCACAATTGAATTTACCGACGATGTGCTTGTCGCATTGGCAGATAAAGGCTTTGATGCGGTATACGGCGCGCGACCGCTTCGCCGCGAAATTCAAAACCGTATTGAAGATGCTTTAAGCGAAAAAATTCTTGACGGCAGTATCAAAAACGGTGATAGTGTAGTTTGTGACTATAAGGGTAATGATTTTGTTTTTAGTGTAAAATAATAAATGACGGGCGACCATTGGTCGCCCGTTTAATATATTATTTAAACTTAACTTCTGCCACTCTTACGCACAGGCTTTGTCCATATGAAAAACCTGTAAAGTTTACGAGGAGCTTATCATCCTTTTGAGAAAACTCAAGTTCTTCGCCGTTGTCCATCCATTTAATAGACTCGATTTCACGGTCAAATTTATCGAGCGCCTTTGCGCCGCCTTCTTCAAAACCGAGCGATACATTTACGTCACCCGTGCCAAAGCCTAAATCAAACTTAAATATATAGGCGGTCTTCTCATCCTTAATATCTTTAAGCACAAATTCTTTTTTGTCGGGGTAGGTGATGTACGGTCTGCCGTTATAGATTGCGGTGCCGTAGGTGTTCATCCAGCGACCGATACATTCCATAATGCCTTTTTGCATTGTAGGTACCGTACCGTCGGGATTAGGCCCAATGTTAAGCAAAAAGTTTGCGCCTACCTTGCGGCAGTTACAAAGGCTTTCAATAAGTGTTTTTACAGGTTTAAAGTTTATGTCATCGGCAA
>CAYOVQ010000007.1:0-22502 GCA_964407485.1 uncultured Ruminococcus sp. | reverse complement strand
CGTAGCCAGACGCTCTATCCAGCTGAGCTATCAGCGCAAAACATATTAAAATGTTTGCGGTCTCATTTGACCGCCATAGTATAATAGCACAAAACTTTTATAAAATCAATAGTTAATTTGAAAAATTTTTAAATTTATTTTAAAAAGGCGGTAAAATTCACATGGAAATACTAAACAAAATTAATTCTTTTGTGTGGGGAACACCTACCTTACTGTTGATTTTTTTTGCGGGTGTGATACTTACCGTTCGCACAAACTTTTTTCAGTTTCGTTTTTTTAAAACATCAGTAAAAGCCTTTTTTTGCGGCAACAAAACACAGGGTGACGGCAGACGTCTTACTCCAATGCAATCGGCAAGCACGGCACTGTCGGCGACTATGGGTACAGGCAACATTGTGGGGGTTGCGGGCGCGGTGGCGCTTGGCGGTCCGGGCGCTGTATTTTGGATGTGGGTGTCGGCGGCATTTTGTATGATAGTAAAGTTTGCCGAAATCGCTTTGGCGGTGCGCTATCGCGAAACCGCCCATGACGGAAGTTTCACAGGTGGCACGATGTACTACATAAAAAACGCATTGCCCAAAGTTTTTGCGCCGCTTGGTATTATATTTTGCATCTGCGGAACGGTTGCGGCTTTTGGTACAGGCAATATGACCCAGATAAACACAATGTCGAATAGTGTTAGTCAGATGGCGAAGGCAATTACTGACATCACGCCGCGCACAGATTTTTTAATAAAACTTGCCACGGGGATTTTTTGTGCCGCGATTTGCGGATTTGTGCTTAAAAATGACGGACGCATAGGCTCTTTTTGTGAAAAGGTAATACCTGTTATGACAGTTTTATATATTGGTATGACGGTCGGCGCTATCGCCGTTAACTACACAAAAATACCGTCTGCCATAACGCAGATTTTTGTGGGGGCATTTTCGCCAAAAGGTGTAACAGGTGGTGTTGTAGGTTCTGCCTTTGTAGGTGTGCGGTACGGTATGTCGCGCGGAGTTTTTTCTAACGAAGCAGGGCTTGGCACAGCGCCTACCGCCTACGCTTGCAGTGACGGCGACGAGGTAAGCCTTGGTCTTATGGGCATTATGGAAGTGTTTATCGACACGGTTGTTGTCTGTACACTTACAGCGCTATCGTTACTTTGCGCGGGGGATATAACCTACGGTATAGATACCACGTCCACGCTCACCCTTAATGCGATAACAAACGTTTACGGCAAAAATATAATATTTATCTTTTGTCCCGTGGTGTGCTTTTTCGCTTTTTCCTCGGTTATAGGTTGGGGGCTTTACGGCACAAAATTTATAACCTTTTTGTTGGGGGACGGCGCAAAAAAACCTTTTTTGTTTTTATTTGCAGCCGCAATGATACCTGCCGCCACTTTTCGCGCCGATGCGGTGTGGGTAATAGCCGAAATACTTAACGGGCTAATGGCTCTGCCTAACATAACCGCACTGTTGTTTTTAACCAATGAAGTCGCAGATATAACATATGATTATAAACGTAAAAAAATGGCTTGAATTAATCAAGCCGTTTTTGGTTAGTTGCTTAATTTGTATGACAAGGTCATCAGGCTGTCGCCAAAGTGGATGTTTTCTACCTCAACATCAGAGTGGTCAAGCGCAATATCGTAATGGCTGAAATTTAAAAAGCCTTTAACTCCAAGTTTAATTAACTGCTCGCAAATTTCTTTTGAAGCCTCTTTAGGTATACAAAGTATAGCCGCCTTTGGCAAGTTCTCGCGGCAAAATTCATCTAATGTAGATATGTGTCTTATGGGCACGTTGCGTACCATCTGACCCACAAGAGATTCTTTTGCGTCAAACATACCTATAAGGTGAAAACCTTTTGATTCAAAATTGATGTAGTGCGCAATCGCGCGACCCAAGTTACCAACACCAATAAGAATGGCGTTTTGTGGCTTATCAAGACCGAGTATTCGCCCTATCTCGCTTTGAAGTAGTTCAATATTATAACCGTAGCCCTGCTGACCAAACTCGCCAAAGCAGTTAAGATCCTGTCGTATCTGGCTTGCGGTAAGATGCATTCTTTCTGATAACTCGCGCGAAGAGATGCGTGTAAGCCCCTCTTTTTTTAGTTCGCCCAAAAATCTGTAATAACGTGGCAGGCGATTTATTACCGAGTTCGAAATGCCTGTGGGATTCATGAAATAAAAACCTCTAATCATAAAAAGATTGTTAAAAACTTGAACAAGTCTATTGTAAATAATTTTTTTAAAAAAGTCAAGAAAAAACACTTGACAAATACAAAATACTGTGTATAATAAAATTATAAAAAGTAGTAATGATTACTATTTTAAGAAGAGGTGAGTTATGGCAAACTATTCAAAACAACGCGAGGCAATTTTAAACGAATTGCAAAACCGTTGTGACCACCCCACAGCCGCACAGGTTTATGAGGGGGTGCGTAAGGTAATACCAAACATAAGTTTAGGCACGGTTTACCGTAACCTTGCCGCGCTTGTCGAAAGTGGTGAAATACTCAGTGTCTCGGTGGGCGACGGGTATGAACACTACGACGGCGACAGGTCGTTTCACCTGCATCTGCACTGCAAATGTTGCGGCGCAATAATCGATTCTCGTGTGGATGACCAAAAACTTTTGGGACTTGCCCAATTTGACGGCTTTACACCCGAAACCAGTGTATGCGTGGTGTACGGATTGTGTAAAAATTGCAACAAGCAATAAAAATTATAAATTAATTAAATTTTTGGAGGATTTAAAAATGAAAAAGTATGTATGTTTAATCTGCGGTTATGTTCACGAAGGCGATTCTGCTCCCGATGCTTGCCCGATTTGCAAGGCTCCTGCAAGCAAGTTTGAAGAACAGTCAGGCGAAAAGACTTGGGCTGCCGAGCACGTTGTAGGTATTGCAAAGGGCGTTGACCAGCGAATTATCGACGGTCTTCGTGAAAACTTTAACGGCGAATGTAGTGAAGTAGGTATGTATCTTGCAATGTCACGTGTGGCTCACCGCGAGGGTTATCCTGAAATTGGTCTTTATTGGGAAAAGGCGGCTCTTGAAGAGGCGGAGCACGCGGCAAAATTTGCAGAACTTTTGGGTGAGGTGCTTACCGACTCTACCAAAAAGAATCTTGAAATGCGTGTAGACGCTGAAAACGGCGCAACAAAGGGCAAATTTGAACTTGCTAAACTTGCAAAAGAATTAGGTCTTGATGCGATCCACGACACTGTTCACGAGATGGCTCGCGATGAAGCCCGTCACGGCAAGGCTTTTGAGGGACTGCTCAATCGTTACTTTAAATAATAAGTAATATCAAAGAGGAGTCTTGCGACTCCTCTTATTTTTAATAAAAAAGGGTGACATTATGTTAGATAAAAAGGTTATAGAACTACTCAACGACCAGATAAACAAAGAATTTTACAGCGCGTATCTTTATCTGGATATGGCAAACTATTATATAGATAACGACCTTGACGGTTTTGGTAATTGGTATACCATACAGGCGCAAGAAGAACGCGACCACGCTCTGCTTTTCTTAAAATATTTACAAAGCAATGGCGTAAAAGTTACATTAAAGGCTATTGATATGCCCGATAAGGTTTTTGAAAATCATTCAGATCCGTTACTTGCAGGCGCCGAGCACGAGCGTTATGTAACAAACCTTATTCACACCATTTATGATGCGGCTTACAGTGTAAAAGATTTTCGCACAATGCAGTTTTTGGATTGGTTTGTGAAAGAACAACTTGAAGAAGAGGAAAATGCCGACAAACTTGTAAACAAATATAAACTGTTTGGCGATGACCCAAAGAGCCTTTATCTACTTGACCAAGAACTCGCAACACGCGTTTATACCGCGCCGAGCCTTACTCTGTGATTAATGCATAATAAAGAAAAGTTTTAATTTTTCTGCATTTTTTATTTTATGCCGTCAATAATATTACGGGAGGAATTAAAAATGAAAAAAATAATCTCTTTAATTTTATGTTGTGTCTTTGTTCTATCCCTCACCGCCTGCGGCAGAGCAATGAACAATGCTACAAGCGATGCCGAGTCTATGGGTGATTCGATTGTGAGCGGTACCGAAAGTGCTGCCGATAAGGTTACTGACGGTGTCGAAAGCGCAGTTGAAGATGCAGAATCTTCTGTCAAAAGCGCAGATGACAGCTCGATGAATCTAATGGCAGGCATTACCGCTAAGGATGCAAAAGCTGCAGCGTTAAAGCACGCAGGGCTTGACGAAACACAGGTAAGCGACGTTGATATCGACCTTGACCGCGACAACGGCAAACTTATCTACGAGGTAGATTTTAATTCGGGCAACACTGAATACGATTATGATATTGATGCCGAAACAGGCGAGGTTATCTCTGCTGATAAAAGCAAAGACTAAACAAAAAGCGCGGATATTCCGCGCTTTTTGTTGCTATTGCTAATAAAATATGTTATTATATTCTTAATCTCGTTAAAGGATGTAAAGTGTATGAAGAAAATATTATGTATTATAGTTTGTTTAATAACGCTGATTGCTTTTGCGGGTTGCAGAGAAGCGGAGGACAACGGATCGGGTGAATTTTATATATTAGAACTTACCGAAAACAAAATTCCCGATGAAAAACAGTTCGCTATAACCGATGCCGACGGCAACACAGTGCTTGACAATAACGATGTAGAAAAAGTGCTTGTTGTGTTTGAAAAATCAAAAGACCGCTATCTTGAACTACGTCTTACCAAAGACGGCGCAAAAAAATTTAAAAATGCGCTTAAAAGCGAAGATGCGGTATTAAGCATTACATTGGCAGGTAAGCAGATTGCATCACCCGTTATAGCCGATGATGCCGAAGATAACAGTGCGATTGTGCTTGGCGAATACGAAGACGTAATGGATTGGTTTAATAAAATTACATAATAAAAACGGGCGGTCTCAACAAGAGCACACCAAAAGAAAAAAGGCTTTCGCATTAAAACGCAGAAAGCCTTTTTAATTTATCCTGTTTTTTTAATAAATTTTGCGGCGCACTCACAATGCGCTGTTCGGGGGAATAAATCTACGGGGGTATATTCTTGCAGGTTGTAGCCCAAAGTTTCTAATATTGCAGTGTCGCGCGCAAGAGTTGCTACGTCACACGATACGTAGACTATTCTTTCGGGCATAAAGTCGTTTGCAACCGTTTTTAGCAATGCCTCTTCGCAACCTTTTCGCGGCGGGTCAAGAATTACCACATCTGCGCTAACACCCTCGCTTTTTAACTGCTCTGCGGCTTTTGCCGCGTCACCGCAAATAAATCGCGCGTTGGTAATGCCGTTTTCTTGCGCGTTTATTTGGGCATCAAGCACGGCGGCATCTACAATCTCGACGCCTATTACGCTTTTGGCTTTGTCTGCCATAGAAAGCCCTATTGTACCTGCGCCGCAATATAAATCAAGTATATTTTTGCCCTGCGGCTCGGCATACTCTGCGGCTTTACCGTAAAGTTTTTCAGCCATATCGTGATTAACCTGATAAAAAGAATGAGGTGAAATTCGCACTCGTACTCCGCAAAGAATATCATATATGTACTCTCTGCCGTATAAAAGAATGTTTTTATCGCCCAAAACGACATTGGTCTTTTTTGTATTAATATTTAAAATTACACTTTTAAGATTTTCGCCTAAAGCGATTTTCAGATTTTTAACAAGTTCGTTTTTTTGTGGCAGGTCGTTGCCGTTTATAACAATACCCACCATTATTTCGCCTGTCTGTTTGGCGCATCGCAGATAAAAATGACGCAGTAAACCAGTGTGCGTCTCTTCATTATAAACCGAAATGTTATGTTTTTTTACAAAGTCGGTAAATATATTGCCCGCCGCAAAAAACTCTTTTGGATGAAGCAGGCAGTTACCGCAGGGTATAGCGCGGTGAGAGTGGTGAGAATAAAAACCTATCTCGCCGTTTTCGGATACGGGATAAAGCGCTTTGTTGCGGTAACGGTCGGGACATGAGGCAAAAATTATGGGCTGGGGGTCAAGTTCTGTTTTGCCTATGCGTTTCATTGTCTGCATTACGCGGTTTTGTTTTAACTGTGTTTCACATTCGTAACTTATATGCCGAAAAACACAACCGCCGCAACGCGCAAAAGTGGCGCAATCGGTATTTATGCGGTGTTCTGACTTGGATAAAATTTGCTCTATACGCGCAAAAGCATAATTTTTCTTAACCTTTAAAATACGGGCATTAATTTTGTCGCCCACTGCGGTAAGCGGCACAAAAATTGCCATACCGTCATACTTGCCGATACCGCTACCCTCATGTGAAATATCGGTTATGGCAAGTTCTATTATATCATTCTTCTTCATAGTTCATAAAATTCTGCTCAAGCGAGCCTTCATCAAACAGAGAGTATCCGCGGCGGCAGTCGTAACCAAAGGTATCGTCTGCATTTAGTGGAATTTCATTAATTATAACCGTATCGTCGTTAAGCCAGACCGCTTCAACAGAATCAATGCCTGTTTGCCAAAAAATATTATGGCTACCGCTATCGCTTGTTATTTCGCCTCTTATAGCAACACCGATACTGTTTTTAACAAGATATATATTCATAGTCTTGTTGCCTGACGGCGAAACGGTTGAACTCTCAAGCGTGCCGACGGGCAGTTCAGTAATATCGGTAAAAAGGCTTCCCTTTACGGCAAATCCGAGTTCGAGAAAAATTACAATTGCGGTAACAACGTATAAAATTTTAAATCCAAGGTTTTTCATAAAAACACCCTACGTTTTAAATTTCGTCTGTGCTGTAGTGTGGGGTAAAATCTGCGTTAAAGCGATCAACGTCGCGGTTGTATGCAGTTATAGCAAAACGGCAGTGAACAGCGTATGACGTCAAAAAATACGGCAAAGTAAAGACGAGTGGCGCAATCAGCATTGAAATCAATATCCAACCAGCAAAACTTAACACCAGTCCAAAAAAGTCACCGCCCGTGCGCTTTGAGATTATGGTAGACATATTAACAGCTTCGGCTGGGTCTATGTCATCGTTGCTTACAAAAATAAAGGGCGCAAGATAATATTTAAGCATTACAAACACAAGTGCAAAAGATGCGATTATGCAGATAAAAGAATTAAGCGCCCACAAGTTAGAGGTCCATATCGGCAACGAAAAGCCGAGCGCCTCATAAAGCCATTCACCCGAAAGAGCCCAGACTATAAAGCAGGGCGAAAACAAAACAGCCGCCGCAATCAGTAGTTTTAAAAACAGCAAAAACGTAAAATGCAAAGCGCGTTTGTATTCTGCGGCGCTTGAAAAATATTTAAAGATAATAAGTACACTGTCTTCCTGTTCCCATATCAGTCGTCTAAAAAACAAGAGCGTACCTAACGCTAACGGAGATAATGCAAAAAAGCAAAACAACGCAAGGGTAACAAAATATCCTATTTCGCCTGCAAAGATAGAAACAAGCGAACTTGTAAGTTCTCCTACAAAATATATAAATATAAACGCGCAGCATACGGCTACCGACTGTAAAAAGCGGTGCGAGAGCGCAACTTTTGCAGTTTTTTTAATAACAGGGCTTGGCGCCAACATAAAAATCACTTCCTAAAAGTCTTTGATATACATATATTATCAAAAGTGTGATGCAAAAATATTACAGAACTTTTAATTTTGCATAAGCCGCCATAATTTTTTTTGTGCCTACACCGTCAAAGGCGATTTCAAGCAGGGTGTCATTACCCATAGGCGATACCGAGATAATAAGTCCCGTTCCAAAAGCCTTATGCTCTACACGTTGTCCCGCAGAATACTGAACCGTTTTTGCAGGCTCTGCTTTTTTGGGGGCAGAAAAACTGCTGAACGATGATTTTGACGAAGAGTCGTACACAGAAGAAAAAGATGTACTGCGTCGAGAATATCCGCCGCTTTCAAACGAGTATGAACTGCCATAAGAAAATTTTGGAGCCGCGGCAGAAACGCGGCAAAATTTGTCGGGAATTTCTCTTAAAAATCGCGACGGCATATTGCGGTTTGTACTGCCAAACACCATACGGGTTGTAGCGTTGGTAACGGTAAGTTGCCGTTTTGCGCGAGTTATAGCAACATACATAAGGCGGCGTTCTTCTTCGAGTTCGCTCTCTCCTCCGTAAACCGATTGATTTCCCGGAAAAATACCCTCTTCAAGACCTATAAGAAACACCTTTTCAAATTCAAGACCTTTTGCAGAGTGTACGGTCATAAGGGTTACCTTGTCTTCGTTTTCGTTCATTGAATCAATATCGCTTACAAGCGCGATTTCTTCAAGAAAAGCAGAAAGAGACGGGTCGTCATTTTCAAGTTCGTACTGTTTTACGGTGTTTACAAATTCGTCTACGTTGGCAAGGCGGTCTGCGTTTTTGGGGTCGCTGTCTGACATAAGACTAGTTCTATATCCGCTTTTTTCGAGTGTTTCAGAAAGCAGTTCGCTTAAAGAGACCTCGTCGGCTATAACCGAAAGCGATTTTATCATACCGCAAAAATCCTTAAGTTTTGTAGCGGCGCGACCAAGAGGTGCAAATTCTTCGGCGCGGTCAAGTGTATCAAACAGACTTTGACCTAATTGTCTTGATATTTCTGCCGCATGGTTTAGTGTGGTGTCACCTATGCCGCGTTTTGGCTCGTTTATAATACGGCGAAGACGAATATCGTCATTATTGTTGTTTATAAGATTAAGATAGGCTAAAACATCGCGTATTTCTTTGCGTTCATAAAATCGCATTCCGCCTATAACACGGTAAGATACACCGCTTCGCGCAAATACATTTTCTATTGATGCTGATTGCGCATTCATTCTATAAAGCACTGCGTGATCAGAAAATCGCGCGCCTCCGCGTACGCTTTCAAGTATGCGGTCGGTAACATAACGCGCTTCGGCGCGTTCATCTTCGGCTGTATAAATGTTTATAAGATCGCCGTCGCCCTTGTCGGTCCATAAATTTTTGCCTTTTCTGCCGCGGTTGTTTGAAATAACCGCGTTTGCGGCATTAAGTATATTACCTACCGAGCGGTAGTTTTGTTCAAGTCGGATAACGCGAGCCGAGTTATAATCATCCTCAAAATTAAGGATATTTTCAATCGTCGCGCCGCGAAAACGGTATATACTTTGGTCGTCATCGCCCACAACACAAAGATTGCCGTGAACCGACGCAAGCAAATGCACCAGTTCATACTGTGCGTGATTGGTATCCTGATATTCATCGACCATTATGTATTTGAATTTGCTTCCGTAATGCTCTAAAACGTCGGGGTTTTCACGAAACAGTTTTACGGTAAGCCCAATCATATCGTCAAAATCCATAGCGTCGGCAGAAGCCAAACGTTTTTGATACGCTTCATACAGTTTTGCTATGGTTTGCTGACGGTAATCGTTGCCTGCGGTTTCCTTAAATTCCTGCGGAGTGATAAGCGAGTCTTTTGAAGAGGATATTGCCGTCAAAACGCTCTTTACGGGAAACATTTTTTCATCGATGCCATTATCTTTCATAATGTTTTTGATAAGGCGCTTCTGGTCATCGGTATCGTAAACAGTAAAATGCGAGGTAAAACCTATTCTTTCGGCATTTATGCGAAGTATTTTACCGCAAATGCTGTGAAAGGTACCTGCCCAAAGACTCTCTGCGCCGTCTGACAGTTTTGCCGCAATACGTTCTTTTAGTTCGTTTGCCGCCTTGTTTGTAAAGGTGATGGCAAGAATTTCCCACGGACGCGGCGCATTTACCGAAAACACCCCATACGGCAGTTCGGTTGTTGTGCCGTCTATATAATTCTTTGCGGCGGTAATATCGTTTTGAGTGAAAAAAGGTACAAAATCGCTGTTGTACGCATTCCCGTATTTTACAAGATTGGCTATACGATTTACAAGCACGGTGGTTTTGCCGCTGCCTGCGCCCGCAAGCACCAGAAGTGGACCTTCGGTTGTGGTTACCGCCTCAAACTGACGGTCATTCATATAACCGAAATCTTTTTCAATAAGTTGTTGCCTGATTTTTATAAAATTTTCTGTCATGGTATTTCCTATTTCTTTGTTTGTACATATTCAAACTGGGCGGTCTGACGCAAGATTTCTGCATGAGAATCGGTGTGAGCCACCATAACGAGCGGCTTGGTAAGGTCAAGACTGAATACACCCATAATAGATTTTGCATTAACTATATATTTGCCCGAAAGCAATTCTATGTCATACGGCTTTTCGTTTGCAATATCGACAAATTTTTTAACCGCTTCAAAATCCTTTAAAACTATAGTTTTTTCTAACATTTTTAACACTCCACGTTTAAATTACATAAAGACCTGAATCAAGCAGAATAAATTCATATTTGCCCGATTTGACATAAGAATGTACCTTTTCTTCAAAACTGTACAGTTCGTCTACCGAATAATTTTCAAGGTCAACCTTAACTATATTGTCAGAGTCGCCGTTGCAAACGTAGGCAAAACGGTCTTCAATAAAAAGGTTTTGCGGATTGTTAAACGGAGAATTTTTGCCCCCAATACGAAGTTCTGCACGCATAGTATTGATATTAAAACGCATTAAAACATTGCTTGAAGCAAAACTTGCCCAAATGTTGTTTTTATAAAAAGCGATTCCCGAGGGTACTTGGTCGCGGTATTTTAATTCGCCTGCAATATTTATCATACCATCGGCGTCTATAATATACGCCTGTCCGTTTTCGGCGCACAAAAACAGTCTGCCGTTTGGCAATATAATCGATTTTAACGAAACAAAATTCTGACACAGTTTTACGGCAATCATATAGTTGCTTCCAAACTTCATATTGCAGTAAACCGTTTCGCTGACATCGGTTATTGTTGAGTTTTCAAACGAGAGCATTTTGTACCACACGATATCTCCCTCGTCGATAACTGCCTTTTGGTAGGGAAAAATAATTCCGTCTGATTTGGGCAAAACTTCATAGATTTTACCGTCAAATATTTTTTTCAAAACTTTTCAGTCCTTTTATTTTAAATCTTTGATTTTTAACGCGCCGTCTTCAATCATACTTTGCACGGCAAGTAAAACACCTGTTTTTGCACTGTGGTAGTTAAGGCCACCTTGCATCCAAGCGGCATACGGAGGTCGTAGCGGCGCATCGGCAGAAAGTTCTATCGAAGAGCCTAAAGTAAACGCACCTGCCGCCATAATAACCTCGTCGTCGTAACCAGGCATTGCCGACGGTTCGGGACGCACAAACGAATCAACGGGCGCGCCCGACTGCATACCGCGGCAAAAGGCGATAAGGGCTTCTGGTGTGTTTAGAATTACGCTTTGTATAATATCACCGCGTTTTTCGTTATAAGAAGGGGATACTTTGTAGCCTAAAAGACCTAAAAGCGCCGAAGCAAAAACCGCGGTTTTAAGCGCTTCACCCGTAACGTGAGGCGCGGCAAAAAGACCCATATAAAGTTCGCGGTTGTGACCGAGTGTGGCGCCAACCTCGCGACCAACACCTGGGGCGGTCATACGGCCTGCGCACATCTCTACATACTCACGTTTACCTGCGATATATCCACCTGTGGGGGCAATACCACCGCCCGCATTTTTAATAAGTGAGCCTGCGATAATATCAGCGCCGACTTGCGTAGGCTCTTTTGTTTCTACAAATTCGCCGTAGCAGTTATCCACCATTATTACTGTGTTTGGTGAAACCTCACGAACGGCAGAACAAAGTTCCTCTATTTTGTCTATGGTAAGACTTGGACGCAGACTGTATCCGCGTGAACGCTGTATGTATGCCATTTTATAATTACCCCACGAAAGTTCAGCGCGTATGGCATTAATGTCGGGTGTGCCGTCGGGCAACAGGTCTACCTGATGGTATTCGATACCAAAGTCTGCAAGAGAGCCGCTTGTATGCCCCTCAAAACCAAACACACCTATAATGGTGTCGTACGGTCTGCCTGTAAGAACAAGCACCTTGTCGTCGGGTCGCAAAATGCCAAAGAGCGCTACTGTGAGCGTATGTGTGCCCGATGCAAAACTATGACGGATTATAGCATCCTCGGCGCCCATACAATCGGCAAAAACTTGGTCTAACGTATCGCGACCAATATCGCCGTACCCGTAACCTGTAGAGGTGCCCAAATGCATCTCACTTACTCTGTTTTTTATAAAGGCGTTAAGCACTTTGGTCTGGTTGTATTCGGTAATTTCATCTATCATTTTAAAGCGT
Source organism: uncultured Ruminococcus sp. (assembly GCA_964407485.1). Lineage (GTDB taxonomy): Bacteria > Bacillota > Clostridia > Oscillospirales > Acutalibacteraceae > UBA737. The sequence goes on along the minus strand of CAYOVQ010000007.1, from coordinate 10,336 downwards.
TCGCTTGCCTTTTTTTCGGCAAGTGCGCTGTATTTTTCAAGTTTTTCATCAAATTTAAAAAAATTCAAGGGTTTTTCCTCCAATAGCCGACATCATAACTATGGCTAAAATTGTTTTTAAAATAAAAAGGTTTTATATGATTTTTGCAAACGGCAAGCGCGGTAAGCGGCTTGTATTGTGATAACAGTCCGCAAAGTGCCGGCGAGCCCATTCCTTTTTGATTAGAGGCTATTCCGTTCACAAGCACCGTATATCCGTCGCAAATGGCTATAGCGGCGCACCTGTCTCGCAGGGCAAAATATTTTAAATGCCCGTGATTAAGACGGTGACAAAAATCCACCGCAAAATGCTGGTAGGGCGGCAGACAAAGACCGTCTGTATCAAGAAGTTTATAAATCTCATCGCTGGTAAGGTTGTCCGATTGTACTTTACAATCAAAAACGCAATCGCTTTTCATAACGTGTACACGTTCAAAATTTTGCTCAAAAAGAGCAGTAAGCGTGTTTGCGTCAGAAAACACCGACAAAGGCGAGATAACCTTTATGAATTCACGCAATTCGTCGATATCGGCGCGGTTGTTATATATTACCATGTTGCCGTCAAGCATAGATATTACGGCTCGGTCTGCGTCCTGAATCCAAAACAAAGCAATATCTTTATAAGAATTATACGTGCAGTTGATTTTAACAACCTCAGCAAGCGGCAAAGAGATTTTTGGTATCTCGTTTACCAAAGAAATCATAAAGCGCCGCCTGCAATTTGGTTTATCATATGTTTCGCGAGGTCGCGCACGGCGACAACATCACGCATATCACAGGTAGAACCAGAGGTGTGAATGTATCTGCACGGTACAGATAAAGCCATCGTGCGAACACCGCCGCGGCTTAAATGAATAGCGCCTGCGTTGTTTCCGCCTGCTACGGCGCACTTGCTTTGAACGGGTATAACGCTGTTTAAAGCCGCGTTATAATACTCGCGGTCGTAACTTGTCGCACCGTCCATAAATGAGACGACAGCGCCAGCGCCCTGACGGCAAACCTGTTTTACAGGCGAAACATCCGCAACGTCTGCGGCGGTTGTACCGTCGATAACGATAGCGGCTTCAGGCTCTACAGTGTAAGCGGCAACCTTTGCGCCACGAAGACCAACCTCTTCTTGTACTGAAAATGTTGCGTAAAAATCGTATTCGGCATCTTGTGTTAAAAGGTCGATTATTACAGCGCAACCCACGCGGTCGTCAAGCGCTTTGGCAAGTATTTTATTGCCAATTGCAGTAAAGTCACTGCTCATAATCGCGCAGTCGCCTACCGAAACAAGTTTTTCGGCTTCTTCTTTTGAAGAAACACCCAAGTCAATATAAAGGCTGTCGGCACTTGGCAGTTTTTTGCGCTCGTCACTCTCGCACAAATGCACGGGTTTGCCGCCTATAACACCGAGTGTTTTGCCGTTTATAAGTACACGGCGAAAAAGCAGCGCAGCGGTATCGATACCGCCTACCGTTTTAAAACGCAAAAATCCGTCGTTTTCAATATGGGTGACAATAAGACCTACCTCATCAAGATGAGCATCTATCAGCACTTTTTTTTGGGGTGTGTTTTTACCCTTTTTAAAGGCTATAATATTGCCCAAATTATCGACACGGTATTCGCAATGGTCTTTAATTTGTGAAATGACAAAGTCACGCACGGCGCCCTCGTCGCCCGAAGTGCCGTCTATAATACAAAGTTTTCTTAAAAGTTCGGTCATTATCTGTTTCCCCCTTTAAGAATGTACGCTTCAAGCAAGTCACAAACGTTTTTTATATCTTTAATATCTATGATTTCCACGTCGGTATGCATATTGCGAAGCGGAATTGATACAAGACCTGTCTTAACACCGCTTTTAGAAATTGATATCACATCGCCGTTGGTACCTGTTCTGCCACCCATAACCTCGGTCTGATAGGGCAAATTGTTTTTCTTTGCAACAGATACTAATTTTTTAGAAATTTCTTTATCAAGTATGGGTGACATACCAATCATAGCGCCGCCCGATAATTTACCGCATTCGTCACTTGGTACATCGGGTGCGTCGGCAAAAGAAACATCAAGAACAACAGCCTCGTCGGGAGATAGATCAAAGGTGGTGGTTACAGCGCCTCTGTTGCCTAATTCCTCGGCATCGGTAAAGGCAAAAACGACGTTGAATGGTAAATCTTTGCCGCAAAGTCTGCGAGCCGTTTCCAAAAGGCAGATAACACCTGCGCGGTTATCAAGACTTTTACCTGTAATGCAGCCGCCTTGCAAAGCAGAGGCTTTTTGATTAAAGGTTACAAAGTCACCGACCGATATAATTTCTTTTGCATTTTCGCCCAAAAGGGTATCTATCTTTAATGCGGATATATCATCGTATTCCTTAACACCGCCAAGATGCGGCGGTGTGGCGCAAAACACGCCTGTTACTTTTTCTTTTCCGTGTATAATAACCGTTTTTGATGGTAACATACGCAAATCTATTCCGCCGCAGTTTTTAACGGTTAAAAAGCCCAGTTCGTCAATATCGGTTACAACAAAGCCAACCTCATCAATATGCGCTTCAAGCATAAGGGTATAATCACTGCTACCCTTATGCTTGCCTACAACGTTTATGCCGTTTTGTGAGGTTTCAGCATATTTTGAAAGTTTGTAGGCCGCAATATCAGAAGCCTCGGTTATATTGCCGATGCTTATGGCGTCTGAAAGTTCAAATAAAGTTTCTTTAATATCCATTACAGTTCATTCACCAGTTGTTTAAAATGATTTCCTCGCGCTACAAAGTTAGGATACGCGTCAAAACTTGCGCAGGCAGGAGAAAGGGTTACAATATCGCCCGAAACAGCGCTCTTGTGAGCCTCTGCTACAGCCTCGGCAATATCATTTACTTTTACGATTTGCGGCGCGCCGTCATAGCCTGCATAATTGCGCAGACATTTTTCTATCTTATCTGCGGTATCACCGCAAAGATACAATGTTTTAACCTTTTCTACAAGATAAGGCATAAGCGGTTCGAACGGTATATGCTTGTCATAACCGCCCGCAATGAGAATTACCTTACCGTCAAACGCTTTAAGTCCTGCTATGGTACGTGTGGGGCTTGACGCGATAGAGTCGTTATAGTATTTAATACCGTTTACTTCGCGCACAAATTCTATACGGTGCTCTACTCCGCCAAATTCACGCGCAACCTTGCAGATGTTATCTACACCCACATAACCCCAGACTGCCGCAATAGCAGTGAGATAATTTTCTACGTTGTGGTCACCTAAAATTCTTATATCCTTGCGGTCAACGACGGGAACGTCAATGCCACGGTAAGCCATATGAAGTACACCGTTGTCATCAAGCCAAGCGCCATTGTTAAGGCGGCGGTTCATACTAAAACCTAAACTCTGACCGCGGACATCCTTGCGGAATTCTTCGGTGATATCGTTATCGCGGTTAAGGATTGTGCGCGAAAAAGCATTTTGATGAAGCAAAATGTTTTTCTTTGCCTCGACGTATTCGTCCATATCTTTATGCACATCAAGGTGGTTTGGGGCTACGTTGGTAACGACTGCAACGTCGGGGCTTTTTCGCATAGATATAAGTTGGAATGAAGAAAGTTCTGCAACAACAAAATCGTCGGCAGTAATATTTTCAATTTCGGGAAGCAGGGGTGTACCTATGTTGCCGCCGACAAATACGCGCTTGCCCTCGGCTTCAAGCATTTTTGCAATAAGGGTGGTGGTAGTGGTCTTGCCGTCAGAGCCTGTTACCGCAAAAATGGTTGCAGGACAAAGGTCAAAGAAAACTTCCATTTCGCTTGTTACAGCGATGCCGCGCTTACGGGCTCTTTCAAGTTCGGGAAGATGAAAATTCATACCTGGGGTACGGAATATAATATCTACCTCAAGGTTTTCGAGATAACCCTCGCCTAACTTTAGTTCGGCACCTGCCGCCTCTAATTCATCGGCGATATTGCCTATAAGTTCACGCTCGCGGCGGTCACAGGCAATAACACGTGCGCCCTGTTTTAAAAAGCTTAAAATAAGCGGTGTGTTACTTACACCAATACCGCACATAGCGATTTTTTTACCTTTAAGTTGACTGAAAAACTGCTTAAAATCCATAAAGCGTTCCTCCAAAAATTAGTCTATGATTTGCTCTGTCGTGCTGTTGGCAGAATCATCGGTGTACATATCTGATGTGGGGTCAATATTTTTAAGTTCGATATATTCTTCTAAAGTCAGGCCTAAGTCATTTATTTCTTTTGCAACATTTATACCAACAAAACGCCAATGCCACGATTCGTAAATAACGCCTGTGATATCCGTTTTATCCTTTGGATAGCGAAGTATAAAGCCGTAATCCTCGGCATTTGCGCACATCCAGGTGTACATATCGGTGCTTTCAAAAGCATCATCCGCCATATTAAAATCGGCGCAAAGACCTGTGTTGTGTTCGCTCGTGCCCGGTCGCGCTACAACCGTAGCGGCTAAATCCTCATCACCGCCTACGCGGTTAACCTGCCTTTGAAAAAGATCATTTTGTATTGCATAACTGCGGAAGGGCGACCACACCTGAAGATTTACTCCGTCGGCCTGCGCTGCCGCCACCATTGCCGTGATATACGGATACACTTCCTTGTGTATTTGCGTAACATAATCGTTGTTGCGATACTCGTCGTCAATCTCAACCAAATACTCGCGAACATTGTTGTCGTATTCTCGCGGCAGGGGATTATCGCCGTTTATAAGCAAGAGTCTGCTGAAATTTGCGTCAAGCTCTACGCCTGTAGGGGTAACGAATATTTCAGGTTCTGATGGGGTATCCACCTTTGACGAAGATGTGTCGTCAGATGATATTGCTTCGTCACTTGTAGCCAACGTAACATCCGACGAAGCGTTATCGGTATCTCCGTCGTTTTTGATTATTGCAACAATAACCGCTACAAGAGCAATTACTACAGCAAGCAATGCCGCTACAAGTGCTATGAATATTCTGCGGCGAATTATCGCCTTTTTTCTTTTTTCGGTCATACTTAACATCCTTTTTCTATGGGCGGATGCCATTCATCCGCCGCGGGTCAATGTGTGCATCGATCCATACAGTTGTTTTTTATTCATCCAATTTCAAAACTGCCATAAATGCGTCCTTGGGCACCTCTACAGAGCCTAGCTTACGCATCTTCTTTTTACCCTCTTTTTGCTTTTCAAGCAACTTCTTTTTACGAGTTATGTCACCGCCGTAACATTTTGCAAGCACGTCCTTGCGCATCGCTTTTACGGTCTCACGGGCAATGATTTTACCGCCTACCGCTACCTGAACGGGCACCTCAAAAAGTTGTCTTGGAATATACTCTTTAAGTTTTTCGGCAATACGTCGCGCACGGGTGTAAGAATTTGATGTGTGAACAATAAACGACAACGCATCAACAGTGTCACCGGCAAGCATAACGTCGAGTTTTACAAGGTTTGATTTCTGATAACCCGCGGGCTCATAGTCATAACTTGCGTATCCTTTTGTACGTGATTTTAACGCGTCAAAAAAGTCGTAAACAATTTCACCCATAGGAAGTACGTAGTGAATATCGACACGGTCGCCCATATACTTCATATCCTTGTAATCGCCGCGACGGTCCTCACAAAGTTGCATAATAGTGCCCACGTAATCGCTGGGTGAATATATATGCACGTTTGCCACGGGCTCAAGCGCCTCGGCAATAACGGCAGGGTCGGGATAATTGGTGGGGTTATCTACAAATATTCTGTCCCCGTTTGTAAGAACAAATTCGTACTGTACGCTGGGCGCGGTGGTGATTATATCAAGATTGTATTCGCGTTCAAGACGCTCTTCTAATATCTCCATATGAAGAAGTCCTAAAAAACCGCACCTAAAACCAAAGCCTAATGCCTGTGACGTTTCGGGTTCAAAAAGCAAAGATGCATCGTTAAGTTGTAATTTTTCGAGCGCTTCACGCAGGTCTGGATATTTTGCGCCGTCGGCTGGGTAAATACCGCAGAATACAACAGGTTTTGCCGCGCGGTAACCAGGCAGCGCCTCGTCAGCAGGACGGTTTACCAGAGTGATGGTGTCACCGACACGGGCTTCGCTTACGGTTTTAATAGATGCGGCAAGATAGCCGACCTCACCTGCCTCTAGCACATCACAGGTTTCGTAATTTGTGGCGCGCTTACGACCGAGCTCTACAACGTCAAACTCAGCGCCTGTTGCCATCATTTTAATCTTATCCCCTGCTTGAATTTTGCCTGATACTACACGGAAGTAAACTATAACACCTTTATATGGGTCATAATAAGAGTCAAATATAAGCGCTTTAAGGGGAGCGGTTCTATCGCCTTTTGGTGCGGGTACACCCTCAACAATGGCTTCGAGCACCTGCTCGACGTTTATACCCGTTTTTGCCGAAATAAGCGGCGCCTCGTCGGCAGGGATGCCAATAATATCTTCTATTTCTGCTTTAATTCTGTCAGGCTCGGCAGAGGGCAGGTCGATTTTGTTTATAACGGGTAAAATTTCGAGCCCGTGGTCAACAGCCAAATATGTGTTAGCAAGGGTTTGCGCCTCGATGCCCTGTGACGCGTCAACTACAAGTATTGCGCCCTCACATGCGGCAAGCGAACGCGAAACTTCGTAGTTAAAGTCTACGTGTCCGGGGGTGTCGATTAGATTAAGTTCATATTCTTTGCCGTCAGCGGCAGTGTAATAAAGAGTTACCGCGTGCGCCTTTATGGTTATACCGCGTTCACGCTCTAAATCCATACTGTCGAGTATCTGCTCCTCCATATCGCGTTCGGCTACCGATTGCGTCAGTTCGAGCAAGCGGTCGGCAAGGGTTGACTTGCCATGGTCTATGTGAGCAACTATGCAAAAATTTCTTATGTTTTCAAGTGGAAATGACAAGGTATACTACTCCTTATAACTATATAATTATACATAATGCATTATATCACACCGTTTGTCTGATTGCAAGGTAAATACCGCATTTACTTTTTAAGATTTTTGGTATATAATCAAATTAGAATGATACGCAAGAGGGACAAATTGGTTTTGGCGAATACAATTTCCCTTTGTTTTTGCCAAAAAGCCTTGCAAAACGGTAAGTTTTCAAGCCTTGAAAGTTTTATTTGGGCAAAAATTTGCTTTTTAGGCTTTTTAGCACTATCGGGTACCGTTCTATGTTTACAGATTATTAAAACAAAAGAAAAATTTTTATTTTACTCTAAATTGGGTGATTGTAAATGACAGATAAAACCGTACTTATTGCCGATGACGAAGAACGTATAGTAACGCTTATAGGTGACTTTTTAGAAAACGCGGGATATAAAACCGTGCGCACTTTTGACGGTGAAACGGCGCTTACCGCGGTGAAAGACGGCGGAGTTGATTTGTGTATAGTAGATATTATGATGCCGGGTCTTAACGGGTGGGAACTTACGCGTGAGATAAGAAAAATATCCGACGCGCCCATAATTATGCTTTCTGCTCGCAGTGAAGAGTTTGATATGTTAGAGGGCTTTGAGTCAGGCATAGACGAGTACGTAACCAAACCCTTTTCGCCCGCGGTGCTTGTAAAACGGGTAGAGGCGTTGTTTAAACTCAGCGCCGCGCAAAAAAATCATACCGAGGCAAAAGAAACGGGGCTAAAAATAAATCGCGATGCTTTTACAGTAAGCGTTGACGGAGAAAGTCCCGAACTTACGCTTAAAGAGTTTGAATTGCTTTGCACACTTTACGATAATGCAGGGCGAGTGCTGTCGCGAGACCAATTGCTTACACGTGTATGGGGATATGATTATTACGGTGATGAACGCACGGTTGATTCGCACATAGCGCGGCTTCGCACAAAACTTGGCGCCTTTGGCGCGGCGCATTTGAAAACAGTTTACGGAATGGGGTACAAACTTGAACTTTAAACTTAAATTAAAGTCGCTAAAAAGCAAACTTTGGTTTAATGTTTTTTTGCAGGTAGCGGCTATTTTTGCGGTGTTTGTTTTAGTGCTTACGCTTTGTAATACGGCGCTGCTTTCAAAATTCTTTTTTTTGCGGCAAAAAAATGCTCTCATAGCGCAAGTAAACCGCCTGTCAGACGTAGATATTTACGATACGGACACGGTGTCGGACACACTTACCGATATAAGTGAAAATTATAATTTTGATGTTGAAATTTATGACAGTTACGGCAACATAAAATACACTACCCAAGGCGCGCAGATGATGGACTTTTTTATCGATGGACGTCACGATTTCGGTATGTTGCACGAAGATCTCATAACCGTAAAAAGTCAGAGTGTTTCGGACGGTATAGTGTATGAGGAGGCGGTCCGTCGCTTTGATAACAGCGAATTTTTGCTGTGCCGCAAGCAAATAGCCGATGGCTTTTTTGCCGAGGTTAAAATTCAAAAGCAACTTGTTATATCATCAGCGGCTACCGCAAACGAATTTATAACCGTGATAGCATTAATCTGCCTTTTGCTCTCCCTCGTATGGGTTGTAATTTTTGCCCGACGGTTTTCAAAACCCCTTACACAAATGAACGAAATTACACGCGATATGGCAAACCTTAAATTTGACCGCGCAATAGCGGTTGACCGCACCGATGAAATAGGTCAACTTGCTGTATCGGTAAACGAAATGTCGGCATCACTATCAAGCACACTTGAAGATTTAAAACTTACCAATGCCAGACTGCGCGATGAAATCGAACTGGAACGCGAACTTGATAAAATGCGCAAAACCTTTGTTGCTAATGTGTCGCACGAACTTAAAACACCCATTGCGATTATAAGCGGCTATGCCGAAGGCCTAAAAATGAATATAAATGCGCAAAACCGTGAGCAATACTGCGACACCATTATTGACGAGAGCGCTCGTATGAACAATCTGGTACTTAGTATTTTAGAACTTTCAAAGTATGAGTCGGGACAAGTGCCTGCCAATAAAACCACCTTTGATATAAGCAAAGTTACAGATATATTGCTTGAACGTATTTTTGAGGGCAGTGACATAACCGCTCAAAACAAAATGCCGCAGAACACGGTTGTTTTTGCGGATGAAACGCAGATAGAACAAGCCTTGCGCGCCTATCTTGAAAATGCAAAATCACATACAAACAAGGGCGGCAACATCACTGTTTTTAGTGAAGATGGGGACCGCAAGATACGCGTGTGCGTGCACAACACAGGCAGTCATATAGAACGTGACAAGATGCCTTATATATGGCAAAGTTTTTACCGCGGCGACGACTCGCACAAGCGCGACAAAACACGCTTTGGTTTAGGTCTTTCTATTGTAAACGCCGTTATGAACATTCACAATAACCGTTGCGGAGTTTACAACACAGAAGACGGCGTAACATTTTGGCTTGAGATAGATAAAACAGATTTGTAATATAAAAACAGAAAGCCCCCACATCTTTCACCTGTGGGGGCTTATATCAACATTTATTAAGTTTATCTCTAAATCGCGTTATACGCGAAACTGTAGTTTAATTTTAAATGTACATCGGACTCACCGTCTGTAAATTTTTTTGTTCGATTTAAAATTAACTAAACTTTCGGACTCACGCCTTTACAAAAATATAGTTTTGAGTTAAAGTCTAACTAAACCTTTGGACTCATTCCTTTTTATTAATATAGTTTTTGGGTTTACAGGATTACCTGTACATTGGACTCACGCCTTTCAATTTATTTTTTTGAATTTGCAGGTGGAGTTTCCCTCATAGCGTTTTACCGCTCCTTTCTTTTCTCTTCGTCCTTATTATAAGACATTATTCACAAGTTGTCAAGGAAAAGTTAATAACTTTTATCTATTTTGTATAAAAATCTAAAAAATGTATACGTTTTTGGCTTTTTTGCACAAAAGGAAAAGTATTCTATTGACTGAAAGTAAGAATTGCGGTAAAATAGTTGCATATAATATATTACGCTTCGGAGGATAAGAAAATGAGTGAAATAAACAAAAACGAAGAATATAATCCCGACCTTATTACACTGGTTGATGATGAGGGCAAAGAGTATAACTTTGAGGTTTTAGATGCAATCGAGACCGATACTGCAAGATATCTGGCACTGTTGCCGCAATATGCAGACCCACAGGCTATGCTTGACGATTCAGGTGAACTTGTTATCGTTAAGGTGCAAGAAGAAAACGGCGAAGAGTTTTTCTGCGAGATTGAAGACGACGATGAATACGAAACCGTAGCCGACGCTTTTGTAGACCGACTTGAAGATTTTTTTGAGATAGACGAGAAATAATCATTAACGCTACGTTCTGCCTTGTGCGTGTATCTTGGCTTATATAACCCTACAAGATAATAA
>CAYOVQ010000006.1:0-26259 GCA_964407485.1 uncultured Ruminococcus sp. | reverse complement strand
CAGCTACACCAGCCAGATGGTTCGTACAATTAAGTACTTTGCTGAAATCTAATTTTGGTTAGATAAACTTTAAGGCTCTGCTTAACAAAGCAGAGCCTTTTTGCGTTTTAATACATATTACAGTTTTGTTACTTGACAATAAAGTCTATTTATGATAGACTAAGCACAACCGATATTGTAGTGGGGTGCCAAAGTATGAGAAGACTTTTATCATTAGTTTTATCTGTGATAATGATTATTGTGTCTTATGGCGCTGTTGACACTTTTGCAAATGCGGTAAAGTATGGCGATGTTAACAATGATGAACTGATAAATAACAGAGATGCGGCTTTAGTGATGCAGTTTATTAACAAATGGTCTGTAACAATAGATGTTGATAATGCCGACGTTAATATTGATAACGTCATTAACAACCGTGATTACGGTTTGTTGATGCAGTATATTAATAAATGGGATGTCAGGTTGGGATTTGCCGAAGATGGTCTTGTTAATGACGGTGTAAACCCCGAATATTACCGCGGCACTACTGTTAAGTTTGCGGCTACGCTGTATCCGGAAGTGGAGGGAACCGCAAACGCAATAGCGGCATTTGAAGAAAAATATGACATTGACGTCGAGATTATTTTTTGTGAATATCATAATTACACAAACGAGGTTTGCGCGTTAATCGCCGCGGGTGATTCTCCTGATGTAGCGCGTTCGCAGGGTGATTTTCCTCTTTCGCTTTCGTATTTGCAACCGCTTGATGCGGCAAAACTCGACTACAGTGAAGAGATCTGGAATCAGTATATGTTTGATGCCACCACTTTTGGCGGTTCGCCTTATTTGTGTAATACCAACGGCAATGTTTTGTTTAATACCGATATAGTTATTTACAACAAAAGTTTGTTAAAACTTGCCAATGCGCAAACTCCGGAAGAATATGATAAGCTTGGAAAATGGACATGGGACGCATTTTTTGAAATAGGTCGTGCTTGCCAAAATATAACTGGCGGATATGGTTGCGGATTTTATTCACGCGAATCGGCTCTTAACATGACAGGCGCTTCTTCGTTTAAACTTGATAACGGCAGATTTGTCAATGGTATTGATAGTTTTACCGTTGATGTATTTACCAAACACGCGCAGGCATGGCAGGAGGGACTTATTGGTTGGGAAGCCAATGAGATATTAATATCAGGGGATGCGGGTATTATTACGACATCTACCTGGCGCCTAAAAAACGATGGATATTTGCAGGGTCTGGATTACAGTGACATAGGCTTTTACCGTTTGCCTGATTATGATGAATACACGCCCTATTACAGCACGGGTTGTTTTGTGGGTTGGGGACTCATCGATGGCGCAAAAAATCCTGTTGGGGCAGGTTTGTTTTTGCGATACTATCTTGACTGCAAAAATTATGATTCAAGCGATATTTTTATATCAGATGAAGCGGCAGAGTTTTTCTTTGATATTACTGATATAGATTATGATTACCACAATCCTTACTTTACATATTGTTACTTTACCGAAGACCTCGCGGGAATTGATTATTTTTCTGATATTTACTATGCGATGAGTTATGACCCATACCTTATTCCGTCAAGATATTCTTATATAAAAAAATATGTTGACATAGGTTGCGATAATTTTAATGCTTTCATCCAACAGCATACATAAAATGATAGGAGAAAAAACACAAATGAAAAAAGTTTTAACATTTATTTTATCTTTTGTTTTGATGATATCTACAATTAGCGTTGTAACCACCGCCGATGCTGTTGTGTACGGTGACGTTAATACCGACGGCGCAATCAACAACAGAGATTATGCTTTGTTGATGCAGTACATTAACAAATGGCCGGTTGCTATTGATTTTGCAAATTCTGATGTTTATGTAGACAACGTTATTAATAACCGTGATTATAGTTTGTTGATGCAGTATATTAATAAATGGGATGTTGAATTAGGGGTTGTTGATGATGGTTTAATAAACGACGGAGTAGATCCTGAATTTTACCGCGGTACATCGGTTGTAATGACAACAACAGTTTTGTCACAATTTGATGAGTCAGGCCCTGTTATAGACCGATTTGAAAAAGAGCACGGCATACAGGTAAATGAAATTCTTGTTTTTGATAACGTTTATGAAATTGCAGGTTTAATAGCAAGTGGTATTAATGTTGACGTCGTGCGTTGTAACGGTGCGTTCCCCGCGATAATTAGTGTTTTATGGCCTCTTACCAAAGCAAAACTTGATTATGAAGAGCCAATATGGGACCAAAATATGTTTGATATGACCACCTTTGATGGTGAACCTTATCTATGCAATACAGTGGGTAATATCTGGGCAGAAAACGCTTGCGTTATTTATTCTAAAAATCTTCTCGCACGCGCAAACTGCTACACACCTGAAGAGTATGACGCCGTGGGCAAGTGGACATGGGATGCATTTGCCGCTATTGCAAATGCCGTTGACAATATCGACGGTTTAGGCACAGGTATTCGCGGATGTTATTACTCGGTTGAAGATATGTTGGGTTCGGTAGGTTGCAGACTTTACGATTTTGATAACGGCGTATTTTCAAACGGTCTTAATAACTCGATGCAAAGCAAGGCATTTACAAAAATGGCAGAATGGTATAAGGACGGTTTTGTAACCTCTTATTATGATAATCAGTTTAATGGCGGAAAAGTTGGTATCTGCACGGGTAATGCATGGTCTTTAAAGAAGAACGGATCTAATTCAAACTATGATTGGAATGATATAGGTTTTTACCGTATGCCTGATTTTGAAGAGGGTTACACCGCTAACCATACAGGAATGTTACGCGGTTGGGGTATAGCGCGCGCATCAAACAATCCCGTAGGCGCAGGTATCTTTTTACGCTATTATCTTGATGTTGAAAATTATGATACAAGCAGTGCGTTTATTTCTGCAGAAGCCGAGAATTTTTTCTTTGATATGACCGATGTTGATTACGATAATTATACACCGTATTTTACCTATGGAGATACGACGCAGGATTTAACTGGTTTTTATGAATATGAGTGGGAGAAAATAGCAACGGGAAATCCCAATTTTACTGCTCATTCCTTAAGCAATATCTCAAGCAGTGTCGATAAAGCATGTGATATACTTAACAGTTTTATTTCAAAGAACACTTAATATTATATAATATTAAAGGACTACGGTTTAGCCGTAGTCCTTTAAGTTATTAGCTTTTTTAGATAAATATTCATCAATAGCTTTTGCGGCTGTTTTGCCCGCACCCATTGCCGATATAACCGTTGCGGCGCCTGTTACCGCATCGCCGCCCGCGTAAACTGCCTTGCGAGAGGTAAGACCGTCTTCGTTAGTGATTATGCCGCCGCGGTTGTTAACCTCTAACCCGTTGGTAGTATTCTTAATAAGTGGGTTAGGCGATGTGCCGATTGCCATAATAACGGTGTCAACATCTAAAATAAATTCCGAATTTTCAACAGGCACTGGACGGCGGCGACCTTTTTCGTCGGGAAGCCCAAGTTCCATTTTTATACATTTCATACCCGTGACAAATCCGTTTTTCTCATCGCGTGGGTTATCGGGGTTGTTATAGCCTAAAATCTCGGTCGGGTTGCAAAGTAGTTTAAAAATAATACCTTCTTCCTCGGCGTGCTCGACCTCTTCTTTGCGGGCAGGCAACTCATCCATAGAACGACGGTAAACAATATAAACCTTTTCGGCGCCCAGTCGCAATGCAGTGCGAGCCGCATCCATAGCAACGTTACCGCCGCCTACAACCGCTACTTTACCGCCCTTCATAATTGGTGTTTCAGGGTTGTCAAGATACGATTTCATAAGGTTACTGCGTGTTAAAAACTCATTCGCCGAATAAACACCCTTAAGACTTTCACCTGGGATTCCCATAAAGTTTGGAAGTCCCGCGCCCGAGCCTATAAACACAGCATCAAAGCCCATATCAAAAAGTTCGTCAACGGTAAGAGTTTTGCCTATAACAACGTTTGTTTCAATATTTACACCTAATTTTTTGAGGTTTTCAACCTCTTGCGCTACTATTGATTTTGGTAAGCGGAATTCAGGTATACCGTACACAAGTACACCGCCCGCCGTATGCAGAGCCTCAAAAACCGTTACGTCATAGCCGCGTTTTGCAAGGTCGCCTGCACAGGTAAGACCCGACGGACCCGAACCAATAATTGCTACCTTGTGTCCGTTAGACTTGGAAGCAGATGATACTTGTTTTATGTTGCTATTATGCCAATCGGCAACAAAACGCTCAAGTCTGCCTATACCCACAGGCTCAAATTTAATGCCTAAAGTGCATTTGCTTTCGCACTGTGTTTCTTGAGGACATACTCTGCCACAAACAGCAGGTAGGGAAGATGATTGTGAAATCACCTCATATGCGCCCTCAAAATCGTTCTCTTTGATTTTTGTGATGAAAGAGGGTATATTTATGTTTACGGGACAACCGTTGACACAGGGCTGATTTTTGCAGTTTAAGCAACGTTCAGCCTCGGCGATTGCAATTTCTTGGCTGTAGCCTAATGCCACTTCGTCAAAGTTGTGCGCACGCAATGATGGGTTTTGTGTAGGCATTTCGTGTTTTTTAGGATTAATAGCCATATCTTTTCCCCTTATGCCTTTCTGAATAGATTGCAAGTGTTTTCGTAAGCGTGATGCTCGAAATCCGAATACATACGACCGCGCGACATAGCTTCGTCAAAGTCTACTTCATATCCGTTAAAATCGGGACCGTCTACACAAGCAAATTTTGTAACCTTTTTGCCGTCGATGTTAAGCGTAAGACGGCATCCGCCGCACATACCTGTACCGTCAATCATAATGGGGTTCATCGAAACAGTAACAGGTACATTATACGGGCGCGCCGCTTCTACTACAAATTTCATCATAACAAGCGGACCGATAGTGATTATCATATCAAATTGCTCACCCTTTTCAAGCATTTCTGTAAGAGGTAAGCAAACATTGCCATGACGACCATAAGAGCCATCATCGGTCATAATGTGCAGTCTGTCGGAGCATGAACCAAATTCGTCTTCAAGTATTACCAAATCTTTATTTCTAAATCCTATTATGCTGGTAACCTCGGAGCCCATATTATGCAGAGCCTCGGCTACAGGCATAGCAATTGCGCAACCAACGCCGCCGCCTATAATACAAACCTTTTTAAGTCCGTCAAGGTGGGTGGCTTCACCCAAAGGACCTACAAAGTCCTCGATGTATTCGCCCTCGCATTTTTGATTAAGTTTTAATGTGGTGGCACCAACTATTTGAAATATTATTTTAACAGTGCCTTTGACTTTATTTCGACCTGCAACGGTAAGCGGAATGCGCTCGCCGTTTTCGTCTACACGCAAAATAATAAACTGACCGGGTTTTACCTTGTTAGCAACAAGAGGAGCCTTGATTTCCATCTGCGTAACGGTGGGATTAAGCTCTTTTTTTGTTACGATTTCATACATATAATTGTCCTCCTGTTAAAAGATTTAAATATTATAGTACAAATTTGCAATGATGTCAATAAATAGTCAAAAAATAAAACCCTGTAATAGTCAAAAAATAAAACCCTGTAAAATACAGGGTTTTACCGTTTAATAAAGTTTTAAATCTAACCACAGATTTTCATAGTGCATACGCACGTTTTCGGGTATATCGTGGTAGTATTCGGTGTCGGGCATATCTTCTGCATTGGGATACAAAATCTCATTTTGATAATAGCAGTAATCAGGATTATTTATAACTGCCGTATGCGGCGAAGCATATCCAATATACTCTGCATTTGCAAGGGCGATATCTGGCTCTAACAAAAAGTTTATATAAGCAAGAGCCGCCTCATAATTTTTAACACATTTTGGTATGCAGATAGAGTCAATAAAGATATTGGTGCCCTCTTCGGGATAAAAGAAACGCAAATCGGGGTTTACCTCAAGCATAACAAGGTAATCGCCCGCGTAGTATGGTCCTATTGCGGCTTCGCCCGTTTCAAGTTTGCCGTAGATTTCGTCCATCACGTAAGACTGTAAAACATCTTTACCGTCTTTAAGCAGTTGCGCCGCCTTATCCCATTCGTCAAGGTTGGTAGAATTTACACTATATCCTAACAACTTTTGCGCCGTCATAAAGCCGTCACGCGGGTTGTTAAAGTTAAGTGACATATTGCGGTATTCCTCATTCCACAATGCTTTCCAAGAATTTTCGGGCTCACTTATTAAAGCGCTGTTATAAATAATACCTACCATACCCACATTGTAAGGCACGGTATATTTTTCATCAGGGTCAAAGTAAAGACCTTTATAACTGTCATCAATATATTTGTAGTTTGAAAGGGAAGAGGTATCTATTTCAGATAGCATATTCTCTGATTTAAGACGCGCTATCATATAGTCTGACGGAATGATAATGTCATAACTTACACCGCCGTTTTTAAGTTGCGAATACATAGTTTCATTACTTTCAAAAGTGGTGTAATTTACTTTAATTCCCGTAAGGCGTTCAAACTCGCGGTTAACGTCCATACAACCTTCACTACCGTCAGATATATATTCGCCCCAGTTGTAAACGTTAAGTTCGGTGCCCGCAAATTCACGGGTGTAGGTTGCTACTAATTCGAGGTCAAAATATTCATAACCGCAGCCGCAAAGCGAAAGACATAGTATAAAGCAGAGGGTAAGTAAGATAAATTTTTTAAACATTTACACCCCTCCTTGAATCAGATTTTGACTGAAGGGTATTATACAGTATCAACAGCACAAACACACATAGGAAAATAAGTGTTGATAGTGCGTAAACATCGGGTGCTACAGTTTTTTTAGTCATATTATAAATTACGATGGGTAGTGTCTGGTAATGACCGCAGGTAAAGTAACTTATAACAAAATCATCAAGCGACAGTGTGAATGCCATTATAGCACCTGTGAAAATTGATGTTGAAATTGACGGTAATATAACCTTAAAAAAAGCCTGAACAGGAGTGCAACCAAGGTCAAGCGCCGCCTCGTGCAAACTCATATCGGTGGCGCGAAGCCGCGGCATAACCGAAAGAATAACATAAGGCAGGTTAAATGTTATATGCGCTGCAAGAACGGTAAAAAATCCTAAAGATTCATTAAGCCCAAACAGGTTACCTATAAACACAAACAAAAGCATAAGCGATACGCCTGTTACAATATCGGCATTCATCATGGGAATATTTGTAACCGACATTATCGCACTGCGGCTAATGCGTTTGCGTAACGCTAATATACCTACCGATGCGGCAGTACCCATAACGGTAGATATAACAGCCGATAATACGGCGATAATCAAAGTGTGTTGAAGCGCCGTAAGCATTGAAGTGTTGGTTGCAAGTCCCTTGTACCACTCAAGCGAAAAGCCCTCAAACACCCATACGCTACTGCCAGAGTTGAATGAAAAGAAAATCATAACCGCAACGGGAGCATAAAGAAATATAAGTATTAATGCTATATAAAGACGGGAGAGAGTTTTCATACAACAACCTCCTCATCGTCTCCGAATCGGTTCATTATAAGAGTACACACAAGTATCATAACCATAAGGATAAGTGACAATGTTGATGCAACGTTATAATATTGCGGGCCTGTGTTAAACAGATACTCGATAGCATCACCTATAAGTAACGTTTTGTTACCGCCCAGTTTTTGTGAAATATAAAACGTGCTGACAGAGGGTACAAATACCATTGTAATGCCCGAAATAACACCAGGCAGAGAAAGCGGCATTATAACGCGTCGTATTCTAGACCAACTGTTAGAGCCCAAATCACTTGCCGCTTCAAGCAGAGAATTATCTATTTTAGACATTGCAGTGTAAATCGGCAGTATCATATAAGGTATAAAGTCATACACCATACCCAATATTACAGCGCCTGGTGTATTTATAAGTTGTAAAGGACCAATACCTAAAAAACTTAAAAATTTATTTATAAGACCTGTGTTTGCAAGAATTGTAATCCACGAATATGTGCGGATAAGAAAATTCATCCACATAGGTAGCATAATAAGCAACATTATCATACGTTGACTGCTTATTTTAAGTTTGGTCATATAATAAGCCATAGGGTAGGCGAGAAGTAGAGTTATTATTGTCGCAATAACAGCATACAAAATCGACAGACCAAATGCCTTTTTAAATCTGCCTATCTGCTCAAAGTTGGCAAGAGTAAACGCACCATTGCTATCTGTAAATGCAAAATATACCATTATAAGCAGTGGAACAATAATAAATATTGCCGACCATACTATATAGGGCGCCGCAACAATGCGGCTGCCAAAGTTTTTTTTATTCATCATCATCCTCCGTAATATCGGAAAGATGTTCCATTTCTTCGCTATAGGTGCTGTAGTCGCCGTAAAGACCCGAATACTCTGACTTTTTCATAATGTGTATGGCATCGGGCTCTATATAAAGACCGACATTGTCACCAACAAAACATTCATCGGTGGTCTGAATCATCCATTTAAAGCCGCCTATATCTACAATTATCTCATAGTGAACACCTAAAAAGTCAACCGAGGTAACAGTACCTTTTAACATTCCTTTATCGGCAGGTACGATGTCAACATCTTCGGGACGGACAACCACGTCAACGTTTTCATTTTTTGCAAAATCTTTGTCAAGACAATCAAAAATATGCCCCGAAAATTCGGCTACAAAGTCGTCGCGCATTATACCGTCAAGAATATTTGACTCGCCAATAAAATCGGCTACGAAGGCGTTTTCAGGCTCGTTATAGATATCCTGCGGTGTTCCTATCTGCTGAATTTTACCCTTGTTCATTACTACAACGCGGTCAGACATGGTAAGTGCTTCTTCTTGGTCGTGTGTTACAAACACAAAAGTAATGCCTAACTGGCGCTGAATACGGCGCAATTCTTTTTGCATATCTTTGCGCAGTTTAAGGTCAAGAGCGGCAAGCGGTTCGTCAAGCAATAATACCTTTGGTTTGTTGGCAATAGCGCGCGCAATGGCAACACGCTGTTGCTGACCGCCCGAAAGGGTAGATATACTGCGTTTTTCAAAACCGTCAAGGTTTACAAGGTGCAACATTTCGGTAACTATTTGTTTTATTTCATCTTCTTTTAATTTTTTTACACGTAAACCAAATGCGACATTTTCGTACACGTTAAGATGCGGAAAAAGCGCATAACGCTGAAAAATGGTGTTAACCTGTCTTTTATAAGACGGCACACCATTTATTGCTTTGTCTTCAAAAACAACCTCGCCCGAGTCGGCATCTAAAAAACCTGCAATAATTCGCAATGTAGTGGTCTTGCCGCAACCTGAGGGACCTAAAAGAGTGATAAACTCTTTATCACGGATATCAAGGTTTAATCCGTCAAGTACCTTTTCTTCGCCAAAAGAAACGAAAATGTCTTTAAGTTCAATGATATTATTCTTTAGTTGAGTCATTTAAGCATCCCCCTTTGTCAAACACCCAAGTGTCGACAGTAGTAAAGTTTTACGTTTACCCTGCGCCGAGACTGACAAGAGCAAAATCCGTTACGGTTTTGCTCGTCAGCATCACCCAATCGCCTGTTTGTATGCCCTGTTGACAAAGGGTTTTTCATAGTTCGACAAAAATGTGAACTACGGCATACATTAGTACCGACCGTCTTTCTACACAGATGCGTTAAATGTTAATAAATTAATAATATTAACAATAATAAAGATAAGGCTAAACAGTCAAAAAGTCAAGTAAAATTTGCAAAAATTGTAGAATATCCGCATAAAAATTCGCCCTAATTTTTGCAAAACTTAAAAATGCTCGTGTTTTCTTTAAAATGCTCGAAAATACTCACTTTTTTACAAAATAACACCGTTGCTAAAATTTAAGCAACGGCGTTAAGGTTAAAATATTTTTTTGGCAATCTCTCGGCTTGCAAATTTCTTTACTTCACATATAGGAATTATTGCAATTGACAATAGCAGACTTATAAAGAATTTGCCCGCTGGCAGAACGCTCAGTCCAAATACATATCCTGCAGGTGTAACAACCAAAAATATTGAGACAAACAGCACAAGCAGGGAAGTATAGTTCATAAAACGGTTTGATTTAAAATCGGCTTTTATTAATGAAGCGTGTGTTTTAAGATTAAATGAGTGGAAAATCTGTACCATTGAAAGTGTGGCAAATGCCATTGTTGTACCCAGTTCTGCACCACCAATTGCATAAGACACAAGTGTTAAAACAGCAATAACAAGCGCGTCGCACGCGATGTTAATTGTAGCGCCTTTGCTAAACAGATGTCCTGAAAGCGTTAGTGGTTTTTGCCGCATAACATCAAGTTCGGATTTTTCGGTTGTAAGCGAGATGACTGATGTACAGTCGGTAAGCAGGTTTATCCATAACAACTGTACTGCCGCAAGCGGTGGCATACCAAAAATAAGCATGCCCACAACAAAGGCTAAAATCTCACCAAAGTTGCAAGACAGCAGGTAAGATACCGATTTTTTAACGTTTTCAAAAAGTCCTCGGCTTTCACGAATAGCGTTTACCACCGACATAAACTTTTTGTTCTCGACAATTACATCGGCATTGCCCTTTGCAATATCGGTAACAATAGAACCAACTGAACAACCTATATCCGCGGCATTTAGCGCATCGGCATCTTCGGTACCGTTACCTGTGACAGCGACAATTTTTCCGCAACGTTGCCATGCGTTTATAATTCGCAATTTGTCTTCGGGGGTAATGCGGGCATAAACTGTGTATTTTTCAATATTATAAGTCAGTTCTTCATCGCTCATAACGGCAAGTTCAGAACCTGAAACGGCCTGTGAATCGTCTTTTAAAATGCCGATACGACGGGCAATGGTTTTTGCGGTGTCTACGTTATCGCCTGTAATCATTACCGTGCGAATACCCGCAATATCACAGGTGTTGATAGCCTCAACCGTATCTGACTGCGGTGGGTCATAAAGACCCAGTAAACCTACAAAAGTAAGACCTTGTTCAATTTCTTCGGGATCAGGGCTCGACGGAATTTCGTCAAGTTTTTTAATGGCAATACAAAGCACACGATATGACTCTGTGGTAAGCGAATTGTAAAGTTGTAAAACAGATTCTTTATTAGGTAGTATACATTTTTCAAGCAGTGTTTCAGGCGCGCCTTTAACGATTGCAACAGGTCTACCGCCAATCATATTAATGCTTGTCATTGTTTTGCGTGCGCTGTCAAAAGGAATAGCGGCAAGGCGGGGGAATATGTTTCCAACATCGGTTTTAGACATTGAAATATACTGCTTGCAAGCGTTTTCAATGGCGTTTTCGGTTGAATCGTTTTCAAGCATTGAACAGGCAGTTGCAAGTTGCAGTACAGATGTCGCCTTTTCGGGTAGATTTTCTTGATTAAGTTTTAACAAATCATCGCCGTCATAAATGCAGTCAAGCACCATATTGTTTTTGGTAAGAATACCTGTTTTATCCACACAAAAAACTTCGGTTTTGCCCAAAAGTTCAAGCGCTTTTGTATTCTTAATTACTACATTATCGCTAATCATACGTTGAATGCCTAACGCAATTACTATTGTAGAAATCGCGGGTAAACTTTCGGGCATAGCGCAAATACCAAGCGCTACGGCATTCATTAGCGCGCTAACGGTTATACTTGCGAAAGGCACATCGGTATTAAAGTTTTGAACCATACCTATAATGAAAGTGATTATACAAATAATAAGTATCGCAAAGTTTATTATTTTACCGCTGTTTTCAAGTGACTCGGTAATGGGTAACGTTTCAGCTTTTGTTTGACGGTTGATGTCGGTGATTTTGCCGATTTCGGTACGAAGACCCGTTTCAACAACAACAGCTGTAGCATTGCCGTGAACAACACTGCAACCAGTAAATACCATATTCTTTCTGGCGGTAACTACAGTTATATCTTCAACAACTATATCCGCATCTTTTTCAACGGGAATAGTTTCACCCGAAAGAATTGCTTCATTACAACGCAGAGCATCAGCCTCTATAAGACGGGCATCTGCTGTTATATAGTCACCCTCATGCAAGAAAATAATATCACCGGGTACTAATATATCTGATGAAATTAGTTGCTTTTTACCGTCGCGCATAACCTCTACTTTAGGTTTTGATGCATTTTGTATGTCATCTAACGCTTCGTCACACTTGTGCAAATGAAACGCGCTGATAAAGGCATTAAGTAAAATAATTGCAATAACAAGCAAAGGAAAATAAAAGTCATTTTGCTTATAAACCAAATCAACTATAAAAGAAATTACTGCAACGGCGGTCAAAAAGTAAACGACCTTATTATTAAGTTGTGAAACAAAACGTGAAAAAATACTGGTTTTATTACCGTTTGCCGTAGAATTTTTACCGTACAGTTCAAGTCGGTCGGCTGCTTCGCCTGTCCAGATACCGTTTTTGGCATCGGTTTTAAGTTCACTTAATACACTTTCCACTGGGGAACTGTGCCAAATCATCTTATCACTCCGTATATTTAATTTAGTTGGGGTGTTACGTTAGTTGTAAATGGGAAACTGCGCGCAAAGGGCTTTTACTTCGGCTGTGATACGTTCTTTGTTTCCTTCAAAATCTGTGATTATGTCTTTAATCCAGTCAGCAATAAGAAGCATTTCTTTTTCTTTAAAGCCGCGCGCGGTAACAGCAGGTGTGCCTATACGCAAGCCGCTTGTAACAAACGGACTGTTAGGGTCATTTGGAATTGTGTTTTTGTTAGCAGTAATGTGAACCTCATCAAGACGGTGTTCAAGTTCTTTGCCCGAAATACCAAAGTTAGTAAGTTTTAAGAGCATAAGGTGGTTATCAGTGCCGTCAGATACAAGTTCGATACCGTTTTTGCGGAGTGCTTCTGCCAAAGTGGCGGCATTTTTAACTATCTGCTGTTGATATGCTTTGAATTCATCGGTAAGCGCTTCGCCCAGCGCTACTGCTTTTGCCGCGATAATATGCATAAGAGGACCGCCCTGTGTACCTGGAAATACAGCTTTATCAATCTGCTTTGCAAGTTCTTCGCGGCACAAAATCATACCGCCGCGTGGACCGCGAAGTGTCTTGTGTGTGGTGGTGGTTACAACATCAGCGTAGGGAACGGGTGACGGATGAAGACCTGCCGCTACAAGACCTGCAATATGCGCCATATCTACCATAAGGTAAGCGCCTACTTCGTCGGCAATTTCACGGAACTTTTTAAAATCGATAGTTCTGGAATATGCGCTCGCGCCCGCAATTATCATTTTTGGTTTGCATTCAAGCGCGATTTTGCGCACGTTTTCATAGTCAATAGTTTCGGTTGTATCGTCTACGCCGTAAGGTACAATGTTAAAATATTTACCCGAAATGTTAACGGGTGAGCCGTGAGAAAGGTGACCGCCCTGTTGCAGATTCATACCCATTACGGTATCGCCGGGCTGTAGTAATGCAAAGAAAACGGCAAGGTTTGCGTTGGCACCGCTGTGTGGCTGAACATTAGCGTGCTCTGCGCCAAAGAGTTTTTTAGCTCGTTCACGTGCGATATCTTCTACAACGTCAACACACTGACAACCGCCGTAATAGCGCTTGTTAGGGTAGCCTTCGGCATATTTGTTTGTAAGCACGCCGCCTGCCGCAAGCAAAACAGCCTTTGATACAATATTTTCTGAAGCGATAAGTTCTATATTGCCTTGCTGACGGGAAAGTTCTGCGTCGCAAGCGGAAAATACTTCACTGTCATAATTTTTAAGTTCATCAAAAAAATTCATATTTAATCTCCTTAATTTTTGATGCTATAATGCACTATTTTATAAACGAATATATAATACCATTTTTGCTATTATTTGTCAATGAGCGTAAAATAAAATATTGCAAAAATAACGACCTTCGCTTGTGACGAAGATCGTTATTTTTTATAGCATAGTTTTTCTTAATTCTTCGCTTGATAGTGTAGATAAATCAGCAGGTGCGATATCAAACACCGTTTTGCAACCGTAATCACCGCGTGAGTAAAGTTTATTTATCGCTCGCGCATAGGCTACAAGCACGCTTGCGGTAAATTCAGGGTTAGAGTCAAGTTTTAGACTGTATTCGATTATGTGATTGTTTTCGCCGTTAACACCCGTCTTGCCTGTTCTTATTACAAAGCCGCCGTGCGGAATACCAGAGTGGTCGCGCTGTAACTCTTCTTCACTGATAAAATGAACTATTGTATCATAATCGGCAAAGTAGTTAGGCATTGTTTTAATCTCGTTTTCAATACGGGCGGTATCTGCGCCGTTTTCGGCTACGACAAAACACTCACGCAGATGTTTTTGGCGGATTGTAAGTTCGGGGTTAGCGCCGCTTCTTACTGCTTCGAGGGCTTCTTCAATCGGTACAGTGTACTGTCTTGCATCTTTAACACCGTCAATACGGCGTATTGCGTCAGAGTGACCTTGACTGACACCTTTGCCCCAGAAAGTATAATCTTTACCATCGGGCAGTACCGCCGAAGCATAAAGACGGTTAAGCGAAAACATACCCGGATCCCAACCGCCAGAGATAAGTGCGGTGTGTTTGGTTGCGGTTGCAACTTTATCTACGTTGTTAAAATGTTCGGGAATTTTAGCGTGGGTATCAAAACTGTCAACAACGTTAAAATGCTTTGCAAGGTCGGGTGTCATGGTCGGTAGGTCAGTAGCAGAACCGCCGCAGATTATAACAACATCGATATCGTCTTTATAATTTAAAATATCGTCAACGTGATAAACAGCGGCACCGCTGACAGTTTTTACGCTGTCGGGCGAGCGACGGGTGAAAACACCGAATAACTCGGCATCGGGCGCAGTGTTTACAGCGCATTCAACACCGCGACCTAAATTACCGTAACCGTAAATTGCAATTTTCATTAAAAGAACCTTCTTTTTATAAATTAAAATTCTATGCCTGCTTCACGCATATCGTTAAGCAATCGCTGTTGGTTTTTATCTTCCATAGGAGTGAGGGGAAGACGCAAATAATTTTCACAATAACCCATTGCCGCCATGGCAGCCTTAACGGGTATTGGATTAACCTCGCAGAAGAGTGAGTCGATAAGCGGTAAATATTTAAGTTGCATTTCACGTGCTGTTTCTGTGTCGCCTGTGAGGTAACTGTGACACAGTTGAGAGGTTTCACGCGGTAACAAATTAGATAGTACAGATATTACACCTTTACCGCCCAAAGACATTACAGGTACTATTTGGTCGTCGTTGCCTGAATAGATATCTAAATCATCACCGCAAAGACGGGATATAGCCGCAACTTGTGAAATATCGCCGCTTGCTTCTTTTATTGCTACAATGTTTGGGTGTTTAGCAAGTACTGCGCAGGTTTCGGGTTTTAGATTGCAACCCGTTCTACTTGGTACATTATAAAGTATGCAGGGTTTAGTGCTTATATCAGCAATAGCTGTGAATGACTTAATAAGTCCGTTTTGTGTGGCTTTATTATAATAGGGTGTTACAAGCAGCATTGCATCGGCGCCAACCTCACAAGCGTATTTTGTGAGTGAAATTGCATAAGCAATATCGTTCGAGCCTGTTCCTGCAATAACAGGAACTCGGCCAGAAACCGTATCTACACAAAACTTAATAGCGGCTTTGTGTTCATCGTCGGAAAGGGTAGAGCCTTCGCCTGTGGTACCTGCTACAACAATAGCATCTATACCTTCGGCTATTTGCCACTCTATAAGTTTGCCAAATGCGTCAAAATCTATTCCTTTTTCATTAAGTGGGGTTACAATCGCTGTTGCAGCTCCTAAAAATACAGTGTTTTTCATAATCTGTTCCTCCAAAACAATAAAAAGAGATAGCGGCAAAACGTGTGCTGCTACCTTCTGAAAACACAATATAATAATATATTATTCAGAATGAATAGCACTCCGCATTACTGCGACAGCAAAACAGATATTATCTGAGTTGCCAGCAAGGTGCGCGCCACGACACCAGCTTCGGCATTTGCCCCTTTCATACACGGTTTTGGCAACCATATTTTATGTGCATTACTATTGACAAAATGCGCCTCTATCATTTACGGCAAAAGTATATCACAACATATCCGATTTGTCAACGAAAAAAATAAAAAATGCATATATTCATAAAAAATGAATATTTTTTGAGTTTTTGCCTTGAAATAAGCAATTAATGGTAGTATAATATATCTGTATAATTATGAAAGTTGGTGCGGTATGACACGAAAACAAGCCCGTGAGGAAGCGTTTATTCTGATTTTTGAAAAAGAATTCAATGACGATGCATTAGAAGAAATACTTTCTTTGGCAGAAGAGGTTCGCGATATTAAGGCGGATGAATACATTAAAAAAGTATTTTTCGGTGTATTTGAAAATGTTGAAAAAATTGATGAGATTATCTCTCAAAACGCAGTTGGTTGGACAATTAAGCGCATTACCAAAACTGCGCTTGCAATACTGCGTCTTGCAATATTTGAGATTGAATTTTATGATGAGATTCCCGTTTCGGTATCAATTAATGAAGCGGTTGAAATGGCGAAAAAATATGCAACAAAAGAGGATGCTTCTTTTATAAACGGTATTCTTTCAACCGTGGCAAAACTTAAAGAAAATGCTTAGCACCATAACCGTTTCACAACTTAACACCTATGTAAAATCACTGTTAGAAAACGACGTGCGTTTGCTAACGGTTAACGTAAGCGGCGAAATATCTAATTTTAAAAACCATTTTTCAAGCGGACATTGGTATTTTACACTTAAAGACCAAAACGCGTCCATTAGATGCGTTATGTTTAAAGGCAATAATTCGCGAGTAAAATTTTCTGCTACCGACGGTCTGGCTGTTGTTTTAAAAGGCAAAGTTTCTTTGTATGAAAAGGACGGTCAATATCAGTTTTATGCAGAGCAGATGCATCCCGTTGGTGAGGGCGATTTGGCGCTTGCATTTAAGCAGGTCAAAGAAAAGTTAGAGCAAGAAGGACTTTTTGATGCCGACAGCAAGCGCGCTATACCAAAATTTCCAAAACGCATTGCAGTAGTTACGTCAGATACTGGTGCTGCTGTTCGTGATGTTTTAAACATAACCTCAACTCGCTATCCGCTTTGTGAAATCGTTATGTGTCCTGTGTTGGTGCAGGGCGATATGGCGGCACGCGATATGATTAAAACACTCGACCGCCTATACGCTTTAGACGGTATAGACACAATAATAATAGGTCGTGGCGGCGGTAGTGCCGAAGATTTGCATTGCTTTAATGATGAGACGCTTGCCCGCAAGATTTATGAGTCACCGTTTCCCGTTATTTCTGCGGTGGGTCACGAAACAGATTTTACCATATGTGATTTTGTTGCCGATGCGCGTGCATCGACTCCGTCACACGCGGCTGAACTCGCAGTGCCCGATATTAATGATTTGCTTTACACTGTGCGCTCTTTAAATCAACGTTTAAAAAACAGCACAGTTTCAAAATGCAATTTTTACACAGCAAGACTCGAAACACTGCAAGGCGCAGTATCGGTAAAAAATATTGAACGCGTTTTTCAAAAAAGTCAGTTAGATATTGACAAAATTACCGACAATATTGCATCTTTAACCGAAAAGAAGTTAGAAAACAGCAACCTTGTGCTTTCTAAACTTGCATCTCGCATAGATGCTCTTAGTCCACTAAAGGTTATGGCAAGGGGCTTTTCTGTTGCAAGCAAAGGCGGTAATTCCTTAAACAGTGTGGATAACGTAAAAAAAGACGATAATATTACCGTAACTTTTTGTGACGGTGATATAGATTGCAGTGTAATATCTGTCAATAAAAAACAGTAACAGAGGAAAAGTTTTATGATTTCTAAAGATTTTGATTTTGAAAAATCTATCAAAGAGTTAGAACAAATTGCAAACAGCCTTGAAAATGAGCAGATATCTATCGATCAGTCGATAGAACTTTTCGAAAAGGGTGTCAGACTTTCGAGAGAATGTTCAGAGTATATTGAAAATGCCAAACAAAAAATTATCACACTTACACAGTTGGAAGAGGAGAACAGATAAGATGATTGATATTTTGCTTAAAGAATATCAGGCAAAACTTGATTCACGTCTTGATATTATTCTTGCCGAAAACGGTCAACTTTACGACGAACTTTTAAGCGCGTGCCGTTATTCTGCGTTGAACGGCGGTAAGCGTATAAGACCTGTCTTGCTTCTTGAATTTTACAAACTGTGCGGCGGTAGTGATGATTGCGCTTACAATTTTGCTTGCGCGCTTGAAATGATACACTCTTATTCGCTTGTTCATGACGACCTTCCTTGTATGGATAATGACGATTTTCGCCGCGGTAAACCGTCTTGCCATAAACAGTTTGGCGAAAGTACCGCATTACTTTGCGGTGACGCGTTGCTTACCGAGGCGTTTTCTGTTGCATCAAAGACTATGGGCATAGCCCCCGACCGCGTATTGCGCGCGTTAACTCATTTGTCAACTTCGGCAGGTGTTGCGGGTATGATTGGCGGTCAGGTTATTGATATGACCTACAATAACGAAAGTGATGATAATGTTCTTTTTGATATGTACCGTCTTAAAACGGGTGCGTTGTTAAAAACTGCTTGCGCCTGTGGCGCTATTCTTGCGGGCGCTGACGATACTTTGGTTACCGCCGCAGAAACCTTTGGCGAAAAGGTTGGAGTTGCTTTTCAGATAATTGATGATATATTAGACTGTCAGGGCGATGCAAAACTATTAGGAAAACCCGTGGGCAGCGACGAAAAAAACAACAAAGATACCATTGCCGTAAGACTGGGTGTAGAGTACTGCCGTGAACTTGCTAAAAAGTATACCGAAGAAGCATATGAATGTTTGGCGCAGTTTGACGGTGACGCTGCAAATCTTAAGGAGATAGCGGCATATTTGCTTGAACGCAACTATTGATAAGGAAGTTTGATTTTGGATTACAAAGTTTTAAATAAAATCAGTTCACCTGATGATGTAAAAAAACTGAATAATAAAGATGTTGGTATACTGTGTGATGAAATCCGTTCAGAAATTATTGACGTTGTTTCAAAAAACGGCGGACATTTGGCTTCAAGTTTGGGCGCAGTTGAATTAACCGTGGCTTTGCACAGAGTCTTTTCATCACCAAAAGACGCGATAATTTTTGATGTGGGTCATCAGTCTTATGCCCATAAATTGCTTACAGGCAGGAGAGAAAATTTTAATACCATTCGTCAAGAGGGTGGGTTATCGGGCTTTATGCGTCCCGATGAAAGTGAACACGACCCCTTTGTAACAGGACACAGCAGTAATTCGATTTCCGCGGCGTACGGTATTTATAAGGCTAAGGCGTTGTCGGGCAAATCGGGCACAGCAATAGCCGTTATTGGTGACGGCGCAATGACAGGCGGTATGGCTTATGAGGCGCTTAACAACGCCGGTGCAAAGCGTAGTAATTTTATTGTTGTTTTAAATGACAACAAAATGTCTATTTCGCGTAATGTAGGCGCTATGTCACGCGCTTTTACCAAAATGCGCAACCGCAAGGGTTATCACAAAATGAAGTTTGCGGTAAGCACACTTCTTTTAAAGATACCGCTTATTGGTAAACCAATTCACAATTTTGTTTTTAAGATAAAAGAGATTTTTAAAAGCATTGTATATAAAAATAACATTTTTACAAGTTTAGGTTTTAACTATTTAGGTCCCGTTGACGGTCACGATATTGAGGCAATGGAAAGACTTTTAACCATTGCAAAGGCTTATAACCGTCCAACTTTGGTGCACGTAGTAACAACTAAAGGCAAGGGCTATTCGCACGCCGAAAGCAAGCCAAATAATTATCACGGTGTATCTCCGTTTGATATTACTACGGGTACAGGCGCCGCAAAGGGTAAAACGTTTTCTGATGTAGCGGGTGAGGCGCTTTGTGAACTTGCAGGTAAAAATCAAAAGGTTTGCGCTGTAACTGCCGCTATGGCGGAGGGTACGGGTCTTACAAACTTTGCTTCAAAATATAAATCAAGATTTTTTGACGTTGGTATTGCAGAAGAACACGCCGTAACTTTTACCGCAGGGCTTGCTACGGGTGGTATGGTGCCGTATTTTGTCGTGTATTCTACATTTTTACAACGCGGTTACGATCAAGTTTTGCACGATGCGGCTATTGCAAACGTGCCAATAAAACTGCTGGTTGACCGCGCGGGTATTGTTGGTGACGACGGCGAGAGCCATCAGGGCATTTTTGATGTAGCGTATCTGTCAACTATCCCTAATGTAAATATATATTCACCGTTTACTTATAACGAACTCAAAAATTTGATTTTTGATACCGCCGAAAAAAAGGAAATCAGTATAATACGCTATCCGCGCGGCACCGAAAACAACAATTTTGACGGTGAAATAACGGGCGATTATACAGTTGTGGGCGGCGGTGGTCAAAAAGCAATTGTGACTTACGGCAGAATTTTTTCAAATGCTGTTGAGGCTCAAAAATCTCTGCAAAATACCGATGTTATAAAACTTAACAGGGTATACCCTATAGCAGACGATTTGTGTGATTTACTTTTAAACTATAAAGAAATATATTTCTTTGAAGAGGGTGTACTTTCGGGCGGTATAGCCGAGCACATCGGTTGCCGTCTTTTAGAGAAAGGTTACAGCGGTAAATACAACGTATATGCAATTGAAAATGAGTTTGTTGCCGCGTCAAGTATACCGTCTGCGTTAAAAAAATATAAACTTGACGCTATGTCAATGATAGAAATTGTAAAGGAATAAGAAATGGCTCAAAAAGAAAGATTAGACTGCGCATTAGTGTCGCGCGGTTTTACCGAAAGCCGTGAAAAAGCCAAAGCGATTATAATGTCGGGCATTGTTTATGTTAATAACCAAAAGTCTGACAAGGCGGGCGAAAATATTAAACCTGATGATATTATCGAGGTAAGAGGTGAAACCTTAAAATATGTTAGCCGCGGCGGACTAAAACTTGAAAAAGCAATGAAGAGTTTTAATATTAATTTAAATAATTGCATCTGCGCAGATATCGGCGCGTCTACGGGCGGTTTTACCGACTGTATGCTTCAAAACGGCGCTAATAAGGTTTATTCTATTGATGTCGGTTACGGTCAACTTTCGTGGAAATTGCGCACCGATGAGCGTGTAGTAAACCTTGAACGTACTAATTTTAGATATGTAACGCGTGAACAGGTACCCGACGAATTAGATTTTGCATCGGTTGATGTTTCTTTTATATCTTTGTCGCTTATAATACCTGTTATGCGCACACTGCTTAAAGACGGCGGTCGCGCGGTCTGCCTTATAAAACCGCAGTTTGAGGCAGGTAAAGAAAATGTAGGCAAAAAGGGTGTTGTGCGCGATAAGTCTGTACACATTGCTGTAATTGAAAAAATTATTAATCTTGTGCGTGATAACAAATTTTCACTTTTAGGTCTTGATTTTTCACCAATTAAAGGACCCGAAGGTAATATTGAATATCTATGTTACATAGAAAAAAACGATAACGCAACACCTGTTGCCGATTACGATGCTGTCTCTGTAGTAGAGGCATCATACAACGCTTTAAAGGAGGGCGCTCAATGATAGTAGCAGTAATACCAAATCTTGATAAACGCGGTTCGTCTGAAACCGTCGAAAAAATGGCTGCTTTTTTTAAAGAGTGCGATATAACCGCCTATCTGCCCGATAGTATCTGTTGCGCAGGTTATGAACACGCGCCCGAAGATGAACTTTATAAAATTGCCGATGTAATCATTACAATTGGTGGCGATGGTACAATAATACGTTTTGCAAAACGCGCCGCCCTTGACGGAAAAGCAGTTTTAGGCATAAATGCGGGCAGGGTGGGTTATCTTGCCAATATTGAACAAAATGAATACAGTTTGCTTGCCAAATTAAAAACAGGCGAATACACCATCGAAGAGAGAATGATGCTTCACATTACCGTTAAAGAAAACGGAAACGTCATAGGTGAGTACGAGGCGCTTAACGATGCTGTAATTACCAGTGGATATATCTCAAGAATAATTGATATATCGGCATCTGTTGACGGCGATATCATTAACTATCACGCCGACGGTCTTATATCTGCTACCCCCACAGGCTCTACGGCATATTCAATGTCGGCGGGCGGTCCTGTTATCGACCCTGCAATGAAGTGTGTTTGTCTTACACCTATCTGTTCACATTCTTTGGCGGCAAAGCCGATTTTAATAAGCGGCGATAAAGAGATAAAACTTAAAGCATATTCTAAAAAGCGTACCGATATTTACCTATCGGTTGACGGCAGAAAGGTTACAAACATTAAGCCTTATACCGAAATTTATCTTACAAGGTCACAAAACATTGTTAAACTTGTTCGCATTAATGATCGTTCTTTTTACCGTACGCTTTCTTTTAAATTCCGTGATGCGAGGAGCAGCAAATAATGAAAAAGAAAAGACAACAAAAAATACTTGAAATTATTGCCAACAATATTGTGCTTACACAAGATGATATTCAAAATTTACTGCTTGAAGCAGGCTTTAAGGTAACACAGTCTACCGTTTCACGCGATATTAAGGAACTTCGACTTATAAAAGGTCACGACGCGGCAGGTAACTACCGTTATGTAAGCAGTGAATTAAAAGATACCGATAAACAGTCTTTTGCTCACTACCGTGAAATTGTTTCGCGTTATGCCGTTGGTGTTGACTATGCGCTTAATGACGTTGTTGTAAAGTGTATGGCAGGTATGGCTTCAAGTGTGTGTGTTGCGCTTGACGCAATATATAACGATATGATGTTAGGCACTATTGCGGGCGATGATACAATTTTTATTGTAACACGCAGTGAAGCGCAGGCAGGTCAGTTAACAAATGAAATAAACAAAATGATGTAAGGTATTTTTTATGATTAAATCTTTGCATATAGAAAATATTGCGGTAATAGAGAAAACCGATATAGATTTTCAAAAAGGTTTTAATGTGCTCACGGGTGAAACGGGGGCAGGTAAATCTATAATAATTGATGCTATTAACGCTGTTTTAGGTGAGCGAACCTCTAAAGATTTAATAAGAGCGGGTTGCGATAAGGCGTTAGTTTCGGCGCTTTTTTGCGATTTATCGTCACAGGCACTAAAACAACTTGCAGACATCGGTTACGAGCCCGACTGCGACGGTAATCTGCTTATAACACGTGTACTCACTTTAAGCGGCGGCTCTATCAAGATTAATGGCAGACCCGCTACAGCAACGGTGCTTAAAGAGGTTTCTAAAAATCTTATTAATATTCACGGTCAGCACGATAATCAACGTTTACTTGATCCTGATAACTATTATGTTTATCTTGATTTACTTGCTGAAAATGAACAAGAATTAAATCAGTATTATGATGAATTCAAGCATTTTAATGCTGTTCGCCGTGAATTGAATGCAAACGAGACAGATGAGGGCGAAAAAATGCGCCGCATCGAGATTTTGCAGTATCAGATAAAAGAACTTGAAGAAGCCGATATAACAGTAGGCGAGATTGATGAATTAAAACGAAAACTTACTGTCGCCGAAGACTATGAAAAAACAGTATCTTCTTTAAAAGATGCCGCTTTTTGTCTTGAAGGCAGTGAAAATGCCGATGGCGCAATATCACTTGTACGCAACGCGCAGAAGTATGTTGAAAATATTAAAAATGACGAGTTTGCGTTGCTTTGCAGTCGTCTTGCCGAGATGCTTGCAAATCTTGAGGATATAAGCGATACGGTACGCAATTTTACCGATAATGACGAATACCGCGATTTAGATGGCGAAAAATTACGTGAAAGGCTTGACACTCTGCACCGCCTTATGTTAAAATACGGCAGCGATGAGCAAAAAATGCTCGACTTTCTCGAAAATGCAAAAGCAGAACTTGATAAGATTGTCTGTTCAGATAAGCGTATTGCGGAACTGTCTGCCGAACTTGACGCATCTACCGAGCGATTGGTTGCATTTGGTGAAAAATTAACCGCAACACGTGTTGCCGCGGCAAATGTTTTTTCAAATCAGGTGAGCGCGGTGCTATCGGGGCTTGATATGCCAAATGTTCGCTTTACAATAAACGTAAATAAGGAGCGTTATACGCGCCACGGTTGCGATGAGGTCGAATTTTTAATTAGCGCCAACGCAGGCGAGAGCGTTAAACCGCTTCACAAAATTGCTTCGGGCGGAGAACTTTCACGCATAATGCTTGCTATAAAGAGTGTGCTTGCAGATAAGGACGACGTCGATACACTTATCTTTGATGAGATTGACACAGGTATCAGCGGCAGGGCAGCCGATAAGGTTGGTCTTCAACTGCAAAGTGTTGCCGATAACAGACAGGTAATTTGTGTAACACATTTGGCACAGATTGCGGCATATGCTAAAAATCATTTGCTCATTGAAAAAAGCGTATCAAATGATCGCACTTATACAAGCGTTATGTCGCTTGATTACGAAAGTAGAATTGGTGAAATTGCCCGAATAATGTCGGGTACTGATTTAACCGAAAATTTATATAATTCTGCAAAAGAATTGCTTAATAGGAGTAAAAAATAAAATGGGTATTTATGAAGAACTTGTAGCCCGCGGACTTATAGCGCAGGTTACCGATGAAAAAGAAATCAGAGAAATGATAAACAACGGCAAAGCCGTATTCTATATCGGTTTTGACCCCACTGCCGACAGTCTGCACGTTGGTCACTTTATGGCGCTTTGTCTTATGAAACGTTTACAGATGGCAGGTAACAAGCCTGTGGTACTTATCGGCGGCGGTACTGCATATATCGGTGACCCGTCTGGTAGAACCGATATGCGCTCTATGATGACACCCGAAACAATACAGCACAACTGCGACTGTTTTAAGCGCCAGATGGAACGCTTTATTGAATTTGGCGACGATAAGGCAATAATGGTTAATAATGCCGATTGGCTTTTAGGGCTTAACTATATTGATATGCTTCGCGAGGTGGGTGCACATTTCTCGGTTAACAATATGCTTCGCGCACGTTGCTATGAACAGCGTATGGAAAAGGGACTTTCTTTCCTTGAATTTAACTATATGATAATGCAGTCTTACGACTTTTATCATCTGTTTAAGGAATATGGTTGTAATATGCAGTTTGGCGGTGACGACCAGTGGTCTAATATGTTAGGTGGTACCGAACTTATCCGCAAGAAGTTAGGCAAAGATGCCCACGCTATGACTATTACTCTGTTGCTTAATTCAGAAGGTAAAAAGATGGGTAAAACTGTTGGTGGCGCCGTTTGGCTTGACCCTAATAAAACTTCACCCTACGACTTTTATCAGTACTGGCGCAACGTAGGCGACGATGATGTTCTTAAATGCATCAGAATGCTTACTTTCTTACCGCTTGAACAAATTGATGAAATGGACGCTTGGGAGGGTAGCCAACTTAATACAGCAAAAGAGATTTTGGCTTACGAACTTACCAAACTTGTTCACGGCGAAGAAGAGGCAAATAAGGCTCAAGAGACGGCTCGCGCTGTATTTGCGGGTGTCGGCAGTCACGAAAATATGCCTACAGTAACCCTTACTGCCGATGATTTTACCGACGGTAAAATCGGTTTGCTTTCGGTAATGGTTAAGGGCGGTATGGCGGCATCTAACGGTGAGGCTCGTCGTCTTGTAACACAGGGTGGCGTATCGGTTAGCGATGAAAAAGCAACCAATCCCTCGCAGTCTTTCACACCTGATGATTTTGTTGACGGCATTATCGTTAAAAAAGGTAAAAAAGTAATCATTAAGTTTGTGATTGAATAATGGGCATTTTTAAGAAAAAGAACAAAAATGAGCAATTGCTTAAAACCTTTGACGGCAGAGAGGTAAAGTATGTAACAAAACGAGTACCGCACGACGACGGCACCGTTACCTATGACATTATAGGTAAGTCGGGCAGAATCGCTGTGGTTGATAATAATATTCGTATTATTTGTGGTGTGATAGACGTTTTTACCTGTCCTGTATCCGACTCAAAGTATTATTTGCTTTTAAGCGGCGACGGTGTAACGGTTGAAGGTCAAAATCAAGTCAGCGGAAATTATGATACCGTCACTGCGTATTATACCTACTATAGAAAATAACAAAAAAAGAACACTTGGAATTTCCAAGTGTTCTTTCGCGTTTAGCCTAAATCTAATATACTGCCCATATCATACAATCCGTTTGATTTTCCCATAATAAATTTTGCGGCTTTTACGGCACCTGCGGCAAACACTTCTTTTGACTGCGCCGCGTGTGATAGGGTAATTACCTCATCGTGACCTGCAAATAT